>DXDO01000194.1 GCA_019115425.1 Candidatus Agathobaculum merdigallinarum
TTCGGTGTTTTCAGCCTGTATTCGCTCATTTGATACACTCCTTTACTGCACCTCGCGTTTTTGTTTACAGGTGTATGATAAGCTGCAATTATTTGCAAATTGCTTCTGTTTTGTTGCAGAAATATGAAATTCCGTTCGAAATTTCAAAAGCCATCTATAAAAAGCTGCCTCCGCCGGTCGCGAAGACAGCTTTTCTTTATAGCAGCAGCTGATGCCCCTTTTCACAGATCTCGTAAATCTCGTCGTATTTGCGCTCCTTAAGCTCGTTTGCAATTTCTGTTCGCCTGCTTACCATCCGCCGGTACAGAAAGATGGGCACGATCCAACCCATAAAGCCCGGCACCGCCAGCAGGATGGACAGCGCAATCAGCGGCGGCGTATGAGTGACGGCAAAGGTCGAACCCGCCATGAACGCTGTCCCGATCAGGCCGACCGTGATCGAGCAGATGCTGGCTTTGGCGGTCTTGGAGCGCTCCAGTTCGTCCAACTCCCTGACGCAGGCTTCAAAATGCCGCTGCAAGCGGGTCAGTTCGGCCTTGTTGATGATCTTCCGATCCCGCCTTAGCACCAGCTTGCCCTTGCTGAGAAGGGCGTCCTCCCTGCTTCGTCCGTCCAGCACCCAGCCGAAGTTTTCGTAGCAGTCCAGATAAAAGGAAATGTCCGTGCCTTCCGCGTCAACCTCTTTATAGTCATAGCCCACAAAACGCGCGCCATCCTCTCGAATCTCACTCATGTCGTATTGCTCCTTTGCCTGTATTCACTGTGCCGGATGGACGGGCAGGCGTACGGTAAACATGCTGCCCTGTCCCTGTGTGCTGGACACGGTGATCGAGCCGCCCATCATCCGCAGGATGCGCAGCACCAGCGCCAGCCCCAGCCCATTGCCCTCAGTGGCGTGGGAGGTATCGCCTTGATAGAATTTATCAAAAATATGTGCGAGCGTTTCCTCATCCATGCCGCAGCCGGTATCCGACACCGACACCTCTACCTCGCCCGCGGTAGAGGTCTGTCGCAGTATGACGCTCCCGCCCTGCTCGGTGAACTTGACTGCGTTGGACAGCAGGTTATTCCACACCAGTTCGAGCAGGCTTGCATCCGCTTCGATTATCGCCTGATCCTCGATCTCGGCTTCAAATTCGATGCCCTTTTCCTCCCAGCGGCGCTCGAACAGCAGTGCGCATTCCGCCAGGTGAGCGCACAGGTCATACGGTTCGGGTCTCGGCTGGATGGTTTGCTTTTCGAGTTTGTTCAGTTTGAGAATATTGGTAATCAGATCGGCCAGACGGCGCGCATACCGCTCAATGGTCTCCGCATACTCGGCACGCTGTTCATCAGACAGATTTTTGTCCCGCATCAGCTGCGCCGTGTTTTGGATGACCGCGAGCGGCGTTTTGATCTCATGGGACACGTTGGAGAAAAAATCGGTCTTGAGCGTTTCGATGCTGCCCAGTTCTGCTACCATTTTGTTGAAGTCCAGGATCATTGCATCCAGATAATCCAGCTGATCCGCCGTGTGCATGGGCGGGACATAGACCGAGAAATCCCCTTCCGCCACCTTGCGGGTTGCGGCGGCCAGCTCCTGCACCGGCTTTTCAAAGGTGTTTTTCGTCATGCGGATAATGAGCAACGTCACCAATATGGACATGCCGATCCAGTATACCAGCGGGACAATGGTCTGAATGATATCGTCCAGCGCAAGCCTGTTCATCAGGACGATCAGCCCGACGTGCACGCCGGAGGTCAACAGCAGCCCGCCCAGCACAAGGCAGAAAATGGACAGCGGAAAGCGGCTGATCTTGACCCTGCCATAGGCGCGGCTCTCGACGCGCTTCATTTGAGCACCGCCTTATAGCCCAGCCCGCGCACGGTCTTGATCTCGAATCCGTCACACGCGGCGAATTTGTCTCGCAGCTTAGTGATGTAAACGTCCACTGCCCGCAGGCTGGCGTCGCTGTCCACGCCCCAGAATTCGTCCATCAGCTGCGCACGGGTAAAGGTCTTTTTCGGGTAGGAAAGCAGCTTGTACAGGATGTTGAACTCGCGGGTGGTGACCGCGATCTCCTCGCCGTCGATCTCCGCAGTCATGCCGTCCGCGTCCAGCCGCAGGTTGCCGACGGTGAGTTTGCGCTCCATTTCAATATTGGCACGGCGCAGCAGGGCACGCACGCGGAGCTGCAGCTCGTCCAGCTCGATGGGCTTGACCATGTAATCATCGATGCCGAGCTGAAAGCCCTTCTGCTTGGCGGGCAGGTCATCCCGCGCAGACATGAATAAAATCGGGATGTGCGTGTTCACCTGCCGGACGGTCTGAGCAAATGCAAACCCGTCCGTCCCCGGCATCATGATATCCGAGATAATGAGGTCGTACAGGCTGTTATACAGCTCATCATAAGCGTCGTCCGCGTTCAGAAAGCCCTTTGCCGCAAACCCACAGTCATTGAGATAGGTGCAGACGATTTGATTGAGCTTGGTGTCATCCTCGAGTACGAGAATATGAACCATGCGCATTTCCTCCTTACAGTTGCTTGCGTTTCCGCCCTGCGGAAAGTACCATGTACAATGCGATTACCAGCACAAGAACGCATACGGCGGCAGCTGTGGATGCGGTCATCATCCGCTGAAAGTGCGCCTCCCCGCCGAACTGGGCCAGCATGGCGGTCTCGAGCGAAAAGATGGACACGAGCGCCGTGGTCAGGCTGACCGCCTTGGCCGCGGAGAGAACCGGACTGCGAAAGCGCCGGTATTTGACCGCGTTGATAACTGCCATCGTCAGGCAGTAGAACGAATATGCCGCTGCGGCGTAGATCAGTGTGCCGGGATAGTTGTAGCCCTGCCCATCCTGCACGATCTGCACTGCGATCCCGGTCAGCGCCAGATCCAGCCCCATGAGCAGCCAGCCGGCGTTGCGATAGGTACACAGTTCGGCGGCATACGGCACGCCGCCGTTCCCATCCGGCATACGGCGGATCAGATAGATGCGCAGCGCACACAGCAGGACATAGTAAAAGCCCAACGCTCCGTCCCAGAACGAGGCATACCGTACAGCGCACACTATTCTCAATCCAGCATAGCATAAATTGACCAAAAGGGAAAGGACAAGTCCCCAGTGCACACGGAAATAGCTGTCTCGCCGCCAGCGCTCCACCAGCGGCACAGCGGAGACACGCCGCCAGACCGACCGGCCGGTGCGTACTGCCGCCTCTGTAAAGGCAATCAGCGCATAAAAAGAGACTGGATAGACCGCATAGGCGACAGGCGATTCCTGCAGCCCGCAGACAAACACATAGACCAGCGCACCTGCACTGACGGCAGCCAGCGGCAGCGCAATTTTCCAGCCTGGAAACAGGATTTTTTTTGCAGTTTTCCAAATGCGCTGCATGGCCAGCCCTCCCATCTGCTTTCACTCTGCCGGTATCATATCGGAATTGTGTTTGCGAAGTATTTGAGTTTTGTTTCAAAATTGTTAATTTTGCAGGGCAGTATGCCGGAGGAGAGACTCCCGCACTGGGGTGTACTTTCGTCCTTCCAGTATCCGCAGTGACGTTTCCCGCGCCGGAACAGGCGGCATCCAGCCAGATGTCTGCATCCGGCGCCATGCCATCCTGCCCGTGCGCGGTGCCCTACACCTCGGCTGCGACGTCCTTCAGGTTTTCCCTGCCGGCATTACACTGAGAAGCCAAGCGCCTTGACCTTTTCCAGCCGGAAATCGAACAGCCCGCAGACCAGCACCGTGCGGCAGCTGAATTCCTTCAGCGTGATTGCGGCTTTCATCAGCAAATCTCTGTTACTTGATGCCCTTTACCAGCGGAATCAGCATCAGCAATACCACAATACCGACCAGGCCGACCACGATGCCGAGCACCATCTTGCCGAACACCATCGACATGCACATGCCGACGCCCAGCAGCAGCGCACCCAGCACGCCGACCAAAACTGCGCCAACCGTTTTCGCATTAATCTTGATGGGCGCCTTGCCTTCCATCTTGCGCCAGATCAGTATGGTAATCAACAGAACGACCAGCCCGATCACGCCGCACACAATCCCCGGATTGAACATGCCCCATTCCGGCAGCAGCGCCATACACATGCCCAGGGCAAAGAAAACAACGCCAATGGTTCCCAGAATCAGTGCAACAAAATTACTCTTTTTCATGATAATTACCTCCTGCTTTTATTTTGTTGCTCGTTGACGGCATCCTTCCCATCAACGTGTCTTACTTTACCGCCGTTGTGTTTATCCTGTGTCTGAGTTTTGTTTGTGAAATATTAAAATCAAATCACATTGCACAGGACTTTCCGGTAGGCAGAGCGAGGAACTCTGCACCCGCTTTCATAGCGACCGCAAAGAGCGATATGTATAATCGGACGATCTGCATCAGCAGCATCGCAAACGCGAGTGCAAGCGCATACATTCTCTTTCTCATAGTCTTTCTTCTTTTCCTGCCCGATCCTGTTTTCTATTGAACCGCACACCCCAGCTGCCGTCAAGCCGGTCGCTGCAGGCTGCGTGCGGATTGTGTTTTCCTTGTGGCTTTGCTATAATGAAACCATACTTTTTGACAGAAGGAGTTTCAAAACAATGGCTGACCGTCTTACAGCAAGGGCCGCGCTGGGCACGGCGCTTTCCGGCGTGCTGGCTGGTGCGCTGATCTCCATCGGCGGAACGGTGAATTTATCCATCGAAAACCGGGTGCTCGGCGCCTGTTTTTTCAGCATTGGTCTGTTTTTTGTCGTTTCCATGCGGCTGTGGCTGTTCACCGGCAAGGTCGGCTGGCTGTGCCGTAACGGCATGACCTACGCCGTACAGCTGCTGCTGACACTCGCAGGCAACTTCGCGGGTACGCTGTGCGTCGCGTTGCTGCTGCGGCAGACACGGGCGGCAGACGGGCTGGTGCAACGCGCGACCGAGCTGAGCGCGGCCAAAATGGCCGACTCCCTGCCCAGCCTGTTCGTACTGGCGCTGCTCTGCGGCGTGCTGATGTATCTGGGTGTGAGCGGCTTTCAGGTGTTCGACAGCGCGCTCGGTAGGTATGGTGCAATTTTCCTCGCGGTGACGGTATTCATCCTGTCCGGCTTTGAGCACTGCATCGCCAACATGTACTATTATTCCATGTCTGGGGTGTGGGGCGATGGCCGTGCGTGGCTGAACATGTTGGTGATGGTGTTAGGCAATGCCGCGGGGTCGGTGATCATCGCGGAAGGCTATCGCCTGTCGCAAAAGCTGCTGGAATGACCGTTCGGGGAGGACGAAAACCATGACTGTGCGAAAACTGGCCGTTTTCCTGCTGCTGGCCTGCCTGCTGGCGGGCTGCACACAACAGACTGATCCTGCGGAGGCACCGCCCGTCGGGCCGGCGCAGAATGAGCCTGCATCCACGCCGGATGTGGAAACAACGCCGGAGCCCCCTACGCCGGATCGTGATCCCCCGCAGCAGACTGTGTCCGAGCCGCCCGCAGACGAAGCATTTGTCCGCATCTGGGACTATATCCCGACGATCCGGATCGATCTGCGCTATACGACTGCGGAAAACTTCACCGGTGAGGTCATTTATGATTTTTCCGACGCGTGGCTGCGCTACGGCACGGTGTGCAAACTCGCCGACGCGCAGGAACACCTGCTGGAGCAGGGGTACAGCCTGTGTATCTGGGACGCGTTCCGGCCGGCCGAAGCGCAGGACAGGCTGTGGGCGGTTTATCCGGACGGCAACTATGTCGCAAACCCTGCAAACGGCTATTCCGGCCATACACGCGGGGACACGGTGGACGTCACGCTTGTCACCGAAACAGGCGAAGCGGTCGAGCTGCCCTCAGGGTTTGACGACTTCTCCGCCCGCGCGGACCGTGATTACAGCGACGTGTCCGATACGGCTGCCGAAAACGCCCACCTGCTCGAACAGGTCATGCAGGAATGCGGCTTTTCCGGCTATGAGAAAGAATGGTGGCATTACAGCGACGCGAATGCCTATCCGCCCGAGCTGGAATTTGTCCCGCCTGCCTGAACCGAAAACAGCAGCAGCCGCGACGGCTTTGTCCATCGCGGCTGCTGTTTTTATGTCAAAATGTATACCAAGCCCTGTGCAGGCGAAACCGGATGCTGCTCCATAAAGTCCAGAAATCCGTCATACCAGAGCGAACCGAAAATCACTCATATTTTTGCATTCCGTGAACGAATTCGTGGTTGGATTCTCAATCGGTAAGCGTTACAGAAATTTATACCCATGTAAACGTGGACGATCAGCGCCGTGCAGCCAGCAAATTGGCATAGTGAGG
>DXDO01000195.1 GCA_019115425.1 Candidatus Agathobaculum merdigallinarum
GAGCAGACGCTCAACCAGCTGCTGACCGAGATGGACGGCTTTGACGGCACCAAGGGCGTCGTCATCCTTGCGGCAACCAACCGGCCGGAGTCGCTTGACCCCGCGCTGCTGCGCCCGGGCCGCTTTGACCGGCGCATCCCCGTGCAGCTGCCCGATCTGCAGGGGCGCATCGCCATCCTCAAGGTGCATGCCAAGGATGTGCATATGTCCGGCCATATCGACTTCACCTCGATCGCGCGCGCGACCTCGGGTGCATCGGGCGCGGATCTGGCAAACATCATCAATGAAGCCGCGCTGCGCGCGGTTCGCTTGGGACGAAGCGCGGTTGAGCAGGCCGATTTGGAGGAGAGCGTGGAGACGGTCATTGCGGGCGCACAGCGCAAAAATGCCGTGCTCAGCGCGAAGGAAAAGGAAATTGTCGCTTATCATGAAATCGGCCATGCGCTGGTCGCGGCCAAGCAGAGCAACTCCGCGCCTGTGACAAAAATCACGATCGTGCCGCGCACCTCGGGTGCGCTGGGTTATACCATGCAGGTGGATGAGGGCGAGCATTACCTGATGAGCAAGGAAGAACTGCTGAACAAGGTGGCTACGCTGACCGGCGGCCGTGCCGCGGAAGAGCTGATCTTCGGTTCGGTCACGACCGGCGCGTCCAACGATATTGAGCAGGCGACCAAGCTGACCCGTTCGATGATCACACGCTACGGCATGAGCCGCAAGTTCGACATGGTTGCGCTTGAGACCGTGCAGAACCAATACCTCGGCGGCGATACCTCGCTGGCGTGCTCGGCGGAAACCGCCGCACAGATCGACCAGGAGGTCGTGGACACCGTGCGCACCGCGCATGGAAAGGCGATCGGCATTTTGCAGGAGAATATGGAAGCGCTGCACCGTTTGGCGCATTATCTGCTGGAAAAAGAGACGATCACGGGAGAAGAATTTATGGATTTGCTGGAAAAAACGCAGAACTGAGCGGAAAAATCTGCGGCCCGCGTCCTTAAAACCTTGAGGGGAACTTTCAGGTCGTGCGGGCCGGCGCAACAGAATACTGCAATACAAGGCGGACTGTCGGTTTTCGGCTGACAGTCCGCCTTTTGGCGTTGCAGAAGCCGCGGAAAAACCGCGAGATGCCGCAGCGGCATGCAGGCAGAGCGGCTGCTGTCAGGCAGGGAAACGAACCTTGCGGCCCTGCGCGGAAAAGCTGCGGAGAGGGAACGGTCTTTCGCCAAATATTGTACGTCCGTTGTGATAAGATAGACCCCAGGCGGAGGTGCGGCATGGTCGTTTATTTGGATGTGCTGTTCGGCGTGAATGCACTGATGGATTACATCACTTTGTTGGCGGCGGCCCGGCTGGGCGGCGCACGGGTCAAACAGCTTCGCCTGATGATCGCGGCGCTGGCGGGCGGGGGCTACGCAGTGCTGGCAGCGGTGTGTCCTGAATTCGCGTTTCCTCTGCTGCGGCTGCTTGCGGGGGTCGGCATCTGCGCCGCCGCCTATGGGGGGCAGCGCGCATTCGGACGCCTGTGCCTGCTGTATTTCGTGGTTGCCGCGTCCTTTGCGGGGCTGGCCGCCGCGCTGGGCAAGCTGGCGGGACGGCGGATGCTGTACGGCGCGGGATATTATTTCGCTGTACCGTTTCGCGTACTGCTGCTTGCGGCGGCCGCAGGCTATGCGGTGAGCGGCGTGCTGCTTCGCGGCGATGCGACGCATGGGCCGATCCGCCGCGAGACGGAGCGCCTGACCATCCGGCTCAACGAACGCGAGCGTGAGGTGTGCGTACTGCATGACACGGGGAACAGCTTGTCTGAGCCGGTATCCGGCAAGCCGGTGATTGTGCTGGCGCGAGAAGCGGCGGCAGATTTGCTGAATGGCCAGACCGGAGCCGTTCTGGACAGCGCAGCGGACGCGGCGGCCCAGCTGGCAGGGCTTCCGCCCGAGCTGGCGCGCCGATGCGGTTTGCTGCCGTACCGCGCGGTCGGCACGGAAAACGGCCTGCTGCTGTATTTCCGGCCGGACTGGGTACGCCGGGCGGATGGAACAAAACTCGACTGTGTCTGTGCAGTCGGCCCAGCCGATCTGGGACAGGGTGTGTACGATGGGATCATCGGTGTGTGAAAGGAAGAGATTTATGATAATCGGGTGGATCATCAGGGGGCTGCGCCGCCTTTTTGCAAAGCAGGCGGTTTACTACATCGGCGGCAGCGAGGTGTTGCCGCCACCGCTTTCGGCTGAAGAGGAGGCCGCGGCGGTTGCCGCCTGTCAGGCGGGGGATGAGCGGGCACGAAACACACTGATCGAACACAATCTGCGCCTGGTGGTGTTTTTGGCGCGGAAATTTGAGTCCAGCGGCGTGGGAACCGAGGATCTGATCTCGATCGGCACAATCGGGCTGATTAAGGCGGTCAGCACCTACCGGAGCGATAAAAACGTCAAGCTCGCAACCTATGCGTCACGATGCATTGAGAACGAGATCCTGATGTATCTGCGCAAGATCGCGGGCCGGCGCACAGAGGTGTCGCTCGACGAGCCGCTGTCCTCGGACTGGGACGGAAATGAGCTGCTGCTTTCGGACATTCTGGGCACCGAGCCGGACAGCGTGATGCGCCCGATCGAAGATGATGTGGACCGCACACTGCTGCTGCACGCATTGGGCAGCCTGCCCGAACGCGAGCGGCGGATCATTTCCATGCGGTTTGGACTTGGGATGCCCGAGGCGATGACCCAAAAGGAGGTCGCCGATCTGATGGGCATTTCGCAGAGCTACATATCGCGGCTGGAAAAGCGTATCATCGCGCGCATGCGTAAGGATATTCTAAAAAATTATGTTTAAGCGGCAAAAGACCGGAGGGAGCGAGCCCTCCGGCCTTTCTGCGAGGTCTGCGCGGTCCGCACAGAATACTTGCGGGAACAGGAGAAATGCAGTACAATAAATCTGAAAGAAAATGTTGGAGAAGGGATTACCGTGCAGATCAAACTCAGGGCATATGAAGAAAAGGATGCAGCCGATTGCGCAGCCATCTGGAACGAAGTTGTCGAGGAGGGCGTTGCCTTTCCGCAGACCGAGGTGCTGACCGAGGAGAGCGGGCACGCATTCTTCTCAGCACAGTCCTATACAGGTCTGGCGTATAACGCGGAAACTGGGAAAATCGTCGGCCTGTATATTCTGCATCCGAACAACGTCGGACGGTGCGGGCATATCTGCAATGCAAGCTATGCGGTCAAAAGCGGTCTGCGCGGGCAGCGCATCGGCGAAAAACTGGTGCGCCACTGCATGGAACAGGCAAAGCAGCTGGGCTTTGGTATTTTGCAGTTTAACGCGGTGGTAAAAACCAACCTTCCGGCACTCCGGCTTTATCAAAAACTGGGCTTTGTTCCGCTTGGTGTGATCCCGGGCGGGTTTCGCATGAAGGACGGCTCGTACGAGGATATTATTCCGCATTATCATCTTTTGTGAGCGCAGGAGGATAAGCACAGAGCGAGGAAAAAACATGTCGAAACCGGTCGGCTGGCAAAATTTTTCGTCGGTATATTCGGCGGGCGCACAGGGGAAAATCCTGATAGGAGGCACATCGGAGTGCAAAGGACAGGAGGTTTTTCCATGCAGACCAAGGTTGAGATTTGTGGGGTGAATACATCGGGGCTGCCGGTTTTATCGGCAAAGAAAACCGACGAGCTGCTGCGCCGTACGGCGAAAGGGGACAAGCAGGCGCGCGATGAGCTGATTCAGGGCAATCTACGGCTGGTGCTGAGCGTGATCCAGCGCTTTCAGGGGCGCGGAGAATCGCCGGATGATTTGTTTCAGGTGGGCTGCATCGGCCTGATGAAGTCCATCGACCATTTTAACACCGAACTTGGCGTGCGTTTTTCCACCTATGCCGTGCCGATGAACGTACGATGTAGAAATCCCTCCGAGAAATACATAAAAAGACCGCAAAGGGGAAGACAATATGCTATTCTGCAATATCGATCTGTTGGATGAAAAATTCAGCCTGAAACGCGGGCAGTATGTCGGCGTAAAGGATGGTGTGATCGCCTATATCGGGGATACTGCACCAGAGGAGGACTACGGCGACCGGTATGACGGTTGCCACCGTCTGCTGCTGCCCGGCTTTTACAATGTACACAGCCACGCGCCCATGACCCTGCTGCGCGGCTATGCGGAAAACCTGCCGCTTCAGCGCTGGCTGAATGAAAAGGTATTTCCGTTCGAGGATAAGCTGAGCGAGGAATCTGCATATTACGGAACGCAGCTTGCCATTGCGGAAATGCTCGCTTCCGGCACGGTATCGTTTACGGATATGTACTTTTTTCTGGACGGCATGACCAAGGCGATTTTGGAAAGCGGCATCAAGTGCAACCTGAGCCGCGGACTGACTGTGTTTGACGGCAGCGATTACGAGCAGACCGCCGCTTACCGCGACAACCTGCGCCTGCTGGACGAGTGGCACGGCGCCAATAACGGCCGCCTGCTGGCCGACCTGTGCATCCACGGCGAATATACCTCTACCCCGAAGGTGGTGGAGGCGGTCGCAGCACAGGCCAAAGCGCGCGGTATGCGCATGCACATCCACCTCTCCGAGACAAAGGCGGAACATGAGGATTGCAAGCAGCGCCACGGTATGACCCCTGCGGCCTATATGCAGGCGCACGGTGTGTTTGACGTGCCCACGACCGCGGCGCACTGTGTCTGGCTGGAGGAGGAGGACTTCGATATCCTCAAGGCGCGCGGCGTGACCGTGGCCTGCTGTCCGGCGAGCAACCTCAAGCTGGCGTCTGGGTACGCCAATGTGCCCAAGATGCTGGACATGGGCATCAACGTTGCGCTCGGCACGGACGGCGCGGCCTCCAACAACAACCTGAACATCCTGCAGGACCTTTATCTGTTCGCGGTGGTCTACAAGGGCTATTACCACGACTCGACACTGATTACCCCAGCACAGGCATTGTATGCCGCGACGCGCGCAGGCGCGCTTTCTCAGGGACGGCTGGACAGCGGCCGTCTCGCAGTCGGCTGCAAAGCCGATCTGTGCGTCATCAATACGGACACACCGCAGTTTATCCCCATGACCGACGCGGCATGCAATGTCGTTTATGCCGCGCAGGGGGCGGATGTGCGTCTGACGATGGTAGACGGAGAGGTGCTGTACTGCGACGGGGAGTACAGGACGATCGACATCGAAAAGGTCAAGGCGGAAGCGCAGCGGCATACGGATGCCATCCTGCGCAGCCTGTAAAAGGAGGGGCAGCCATGACAAACAAGCAAATGGTGCTGGAATCCGCGGCTTATTTGCAGAAGATCCTGCCGGCTGCGCCGGAAATCGGTCTGGTGCTTGGCTCGGGGCTGGGGCCGCTCGCGGAAGAACTGACGGATGCGGCGCGCATCCCGTATGAGAAGATCCCGCACTTCAAAAGTTCGACCGCGCCCGACCATGCCGGACAGCTGGTGTGCGGCGAGCTGGCGGGCAGGCGAGTGCTGTGCATGCAGGGCCGCCTGCATGGATACGAGGGCTATGCGCCGGATGAGATTGCCTACCCTGTGTATGTGATGAAAGCGCTTGGTGTGCGCGCGCTTATACTGACCAACGCATCCGGCGGCATCAATACCGCCTTCTCGGTCGGGGATTTTATGCTGATCGAGGATCATATCAACATGACGGGCAAAAGCCCGCTCACCGGGCCGAATGACAGCTGGCTCGGCACCCGTTTTCCGGATATGACCTTTGCCTATGCGCCCAGTCTGCGCGAAAAGGCGGACACCGCTGCGCAGGACTGCGGGCTGACGCTGCGCCATGGTGTGTATTGCGGCGTAAACGGGCCGCAGTTTGAAACCCCAGCGGAGATCCGTATGTTCCGCGCGCTGGGTGCGGACGCGGTCGGCATGTCCACCGTGTTCGAGGTAATTGCTGCTGCGCACTGCGGCTTGCCGACAGCCGCCATCGCTATGATTACAAACATGGCGGCAGGCGTGCTGATGCAGCCGCTTTCCGGCGCAGAGGTAAACGAAATCGCGGCGCGGCGCGGCGCAGCGTTCCGTCGGCTGATTACAACGCTGGTCGGAAAAATTTAAGTAAAAAGATATCGAAAAAAGTGTTGACATTGGATGCGTCCTGCGATATAATATAAAAGCTGTCACGACTGGTAAGTCCTGTGACAGTAACTTCGAGGTGTGGCTCAGCTTGGTAGAGCGCTTCGTTCGGGACGAAGAGGCCGCAGGTTCAAATCCTGTCACCTCGACCACATTGAACACCCTGTATCCGGTTGGATATGGGGTGTTTTTGCGTTTTATGGCATGGAACACCTACTAAAAGTTGCAGTTTCAAATAGTAAGGGAAACCTATACCATTTATTTTACCATTTACAGATTGGAGACTGTGTTTATAAAGGCTTCCATGCGTTCGGCGCTTTCTCGTTTCATACTTTCGGAAACATGTCCGTAAACGTCCAGCGTAAAGGCGGCTGTATGGTGACCAAGGTTTTGCTGGACGGTTTTTACATTGTCACCGGATTGCAGTGCAGCCACTGCATAGCCATGTCTTAAATCGTGAAAACGCGCATCCGGCATACCAATTTGCGCGGCAAGCTTTTTGAACTGCCGATATACAGTCTGTCGGGCTAAGTGGCGTCCGGTCTCATTGGTGAAAACAAGGTCATGATCTTCCCACAATGCGCCGGCTCTTAGACGGGCTTCCAACTGCCGCTTGTGGTGTGCGCTTAATACCTGCATTACATATAAGTCATTTCAGATACTCTGCCAATACTTAAGGGAAAAGGGTGTCACGGGGATTATCTATCCATGTACACGGACAAAAGATGTAATTGGGAAAAATCTTGTTCTATTTAATGTCAATGATGCAATACCTTTGGAACATTCAATCAGAGAGCGCCTATATGAGTAAAAGCAGTCCCGGCAGGTTGTTCTGCCGGGATTGTTTCTTGTTTATCCAGTGATGAAATCCTGCAGGGTGTAGTTGAGCGAACGGAGTCTCGCCACCAGCCGGTCAGCGATGGCCGGGATGCCAAAGGGAGAAACGAGGAACGCCAGTACAAGGAAAACTACGCCGCCCAGCACTTGGCCTTCGATGAACAGGACAAGAGCCAGCAGGGTCAAGATCATACAGCCCACATGACACAATGCAGACGCCACATAATAGAGGAACGACACGATGGCAACGATCAGGGTCAGCGCCACCACAAAGGGGGCGGCAAGGATTTTGAGAACGATCATATCAGCTACCTCCCGTAAAATCTACTTGGTTTGAACTTCTATGATAATTGTACCTCTGAAAAAATTGGGGTACAAGGATGTCGCTGTTTGGTGCTAAATAGTAAACAGACCATTGTAGAAACACAGTCTTTATAGTAAAATAGATTATAAAATCTCATTGAGGAGGACTCTTATGGACAATTACAAAGAACCCGTTGAGGGTAAAACTTATGTGAGCCCACAACTCAATGATTTTCAAAATCCCGAACGAAAAGTTCGTATAATTACCAAGGGAATTGAGGCCCCAGAATCATACGCATTCGCAACAATAAAGGGTGAAACTGTGCTGCGCCTAACAGGTGGTAACACCAAAAAAATTGTTGCAAAACTTTTTGAAGATAATCGGCAAATTTTTGTACTTAGCATTCAAGGCTATAATCCTGCTACTGATAAACCGCATAATGCAAGTTTTTCATTTGTGGGAAACGAGATTACAGAACT
>DXDO01000021.1 GCA_019115425.1 Candidatus Agathobaculum merdigallinarum
CGGCCTTGCCAACACCTGGGACTATGGCCCGCTTGGCGTAGAGTTCAAGAACAACGTCAAGGCAGCGTGGCGTAAAAAGTTCGTGCAGGAGAGTCCGTACAACGTCGGTCTGGACGCGGCGATCCTCATGAACCCGACCACCTGGGTTGCTTCCGGCCATGTCGGCGGCTTCTCTGACCCGCTGATGGACTGCAAGGACTGCAAGACCCGTCACCGCGCCGACCAACTGATCGAGGATGCGACCGGCGAAAATCCGGCGGGCTGGACCAACGAGCAGATGAAGGCCTATATCGACGAGCACCAGATCGCGTGCCCGAACTGCGGCGGCCACAATTTTACCGATATCCGCCAGTTCAACCTGATGTTTAAGACCTATCAGGGCGTTACCGAAAATGCCAAGAACGAGATCTATCTCCGTCCGGAGACCGCGCAGGGCATTTTCGTCAACTTCCAGAATATCCAGCGCACCACCCGCAAGAAGATCCCGTTCGGCGTCGGCCAGGTGGGCAAGTCTTTCCGCAATGAGATTACGCCCGGCAACTTTACCTTCCGTACCCGTGAGTTCGAGCAGATGGAGCTTGAGTTTTTCTGCAAGCCCGGCACCGATCTTGAATGGTTTAAGTACTGGAAGGACTACTGCCATAATTGGCTTCTGTCGCTTGGCATGAAGGACGAGAACCTGCGTCTGCGCGACCACGATCCGGAGGAGCTTTCTCACTACTCCAACGCGACCACGGATATCGAGTTCCTGTTCCCGTTCGGCTGGGGCGAGCTGTGGGGTATTGCCGACCGCACCGACTTCGACCTGACCCAGCACCAGAACACCTCGGGTGTTTCGATGGAATACTTCGATCAGGAAGCAAACGAGAAGTATATTCCGTATGTTATCGAGCCGTCGCTCGGCGCGGACCGCGTAGCGCTCGCCTTCCTGTGCGATGCGTACGATGAGGAAGTTGTTGGCCAGGACAAGAACGGCAAGGACGATGTCCGCACCGTGCTACGCCTGCATCCGGCGCTCGCGCCGTTCAAGGCTGCGGTGCTGCCGCTGTCCAAGAAGCTGTCTAATAAGGCGATGCCCATCTGGGAGGCCCTGTCCAAGCAGTTTTCGGTCGACTTTGACGATGCTGGCTCGATCGGCAAGCGTTACCGCCGCGAAGACGAAATCGGCACCCCATACTGCGTGACGGTTGATTTCGAGACCGAGCAGGACGGCTGCGTGACCGTGCGTGACCGCGACACGATGGAGCAGGAACGCATCAAGATCGAGGATGTTGCCGCCTATATTGCGAAGAAAATTGATTTTTAAATTGTGCTGAAATAGCAAAAGCCCTCAGATCGATCTGAGGGCTTTTGCTGTCCGCGCGTTCAGGAGGCATGGCGTTCAGTTGGTTCGTGATCGCTGCGGAACAGGAGCGAAATGCACCAGAGTGCAGCAAGGCCGACCAGTCCATAGACAATACGGCTCATCACACTGGCCGGTCCGCCAAACAGGAAGGCGACCAGATCAAAGCCGAACAGACCGATACTGCCCCAGTTCAGGCCGCCGATGATGGCGAGTACCAGTGCAATCCTATCAAGCATCAAAAAATTCCCCCTTTCGGTTTGCTCATAGTATGACCGAAAGAGGGAATTTTATGCGTTTATACGGAGATCATGGAACAACAGGCGTTACAGCTGGGCGAATACCTCGCCGATCGGCTCGTGGATGACCAGATCGGCGCGACCGTCCGCCGGAGTCTCAGACTTGTTGACCAGCACCAGCTTATTCCCGCGGTAATAGTCGATCAGGCTGGCTGCGGGATATACGGCGAGCGAGGTGCCGCCAATGATCAGGATGTCGGCCTTGCGGATGTAGTCCACACTCTTGTTGATCGTGTAACTGTCTAAACTCTCCTCATATAGCACCACATCCGGCTTGATCATGCCGCCGCAGTCACACTTGGGTATACCTTTGCCGCTGGCGATATCGCGCACATCGTACGGCTTGCGGCATCGCATACAGTAGTTGCGCAGCACCGAACCGTGCAGTTCAAGCACTTCTTTGGAACCAGCTTTCTGATGCAGTCCATCGATATTCTGTGTAACGACCGCACGGCATTTGCCCATGCGTTCCCACTCAGCGAGTTTCAAGTGCGCGGCGTTTGGTTCGGCATCAAGCGCGAGCATTTTGGCGCGGTAAAATCGGTAAAACTCCTCCGGCTCGGACATGAAAAATGAGTGGCTCAGGATCGTTTCCGGCGGGTATTTATACTGCTGATGATACAGCCCGTCCACCGAGCGGAAATCAGGGATACCGGATTCCGTGCTGACACCGGCGCCGCCAAAAAACACGATATTATCGCTCGCGTCCACCCATTCCTTGAGTTTTGCGATCTGTGCATCCATAAGAGTACCTCCTCTTTGCATTTCTCATGCGTTCTTTTATTCGACGAACGACACCAGACCCTCCTTGCGGGGCTTGGCGGGAGTCTCCTTTGCGATGTAGCCGACTGCGGCGGAGCAAATGACAATATGATCCTCGGGCACGCCATACTCGGTCAGGATAGCGCGTACCGCGGGATCGTCACAGCACTCGCGCATCTGGTTGATCCAGCAGGTGCCCAATCCCAGATCGGTCGCCATGAGCAGCAGGTTTTCCATCGCGGCAGCGCCGTCGACCAGCGCATGATGCTCATCACGTTTGTAGGAAATGATGATGTTGACCGGCGCGCCGTAGAAATTATAGTCCGGACCGCGGTTATCCGCCTCGGCAACTGCTTTTGCGAGCCGCAGGGACTTTTCGGCATTATAAACAACGGTAAAATGCCACAGATATTTACCCATCCCTGAGTGCGCCCATTCGGCGGCCTCGACCATCTGCATGATCTGATCCTTGGGCGGAAGCTCGGATTTGAACGCGCGCGTAGAGCGGCGGGATTTGATGACTTCCATCAGGTTGGACATAGGGAATAACCTCCTTGATAAGAATAAATATAGTATAGACCTTTGGCAGCCCTCTTTCAAGACAACATGAACAAAATTGCGCGGCGGCCTGTAAAAAAACTGTGAAAATACTGTTTTCTATGGTATACTGATACAGATTTGAAATTCTGACGGAGGAAACGAATTGCATGATTACGATTACCGATTTAAGTCTGAACTTCAGCGGCGAGCCGCTGTTCAAGGATGTTAACCTGAAATTTACCGAGGGCAACTGCTACGGCGTCATCGGCGCAAACGGCGCAGGCAAGTCCACCTTCCTGCGCATCCTGTCGGGCGACCTCGACCCCTCGACCGGCACGGTGTCCATCGCGCCCAAAACGCGCATGAGCGTGCTCAAGCAGGACCACTTTGCGTTTAACGACGAGACCGTGCTCAACACCGTGCTCGGCGGCAATCCGCGTCTGCTCGAGGTCATGCGCGAAAAGGACGCGCTCTATATGAAAGACCCCTTTACCGAGGAGGATGGCAACAAGGCGGCCGAACTCGAAGCCGAATTTGCCGAGATGGGCGGCTGGGATGCCGAGACTGAGGCCAGCCAGCTTCTGAACGGCCTGGGCCTGGACGCGGACGCGATCCTGTATACCGAGATGAAAAATCTCGGCGACGTGGAAAAGGTCAAGGTGCTGCTCGCGCGTGCGCTGTTTGGCAAGCCGGATATCCTGCTGCTGGACGAGCCGACCAACCATCTGGATATCCTCGCCATCCGCTGGCTGGAGGACTTCCTCGCGGATTTCGAAGGCACCGTGCTGGTTGTCTCGCATGACCGTCACTTCCTCAATAACGTTTGTACCCACATCGTGGATATCGACTACGGCAAGATCAAGCTGTATGTCGGCAACTATGAATTCTGGTACGAGTCCTCGCAGCTGATCCAGCGCATGATCAAGGATCAGAACCGCAAAAACGAGGAGAAGATCAAGGAGCTGCAGAACTTCATCCAGCGCTTTGCGGCGAACAAGTCCAAGTCGCGTCAGGCGACCAGCCGCCGCAAGCTGATCGACAAGCTGACTGTCGAGGAGCTGCCCGCATCCTCGCGCCGCTATCCGTGGGTCGCGTTCCAGCAGGACCGCGAGGCGGGCAAGGATATCCTCGAGGTGCGCGGCATTTCCAAGACCATTGACGGCGAAAAGGTGTTGGATAACGTGTCCTTCATCGTGCGCCGCGGGGACAAGATCGCGTTCATCTCGGACAATGAGCTGGCCATGACCACGCTGTTCCAGATCCTGATGGGCGAGATCAAGCCGGATGAGGGCAGCTTCAAGTGGGGCGTGACCACCTCGCAGAGTTATTTCCCCAAGGACAACAACGAATACTTCGAGGGCCACACCGAGAATATGCTCGACTGGATCGCGCCGTATTCGCAGACCGATACGCTGGAGAGCACGCTGCGCGGCTTCCTCGGCCGTATGCTGTTCTCGGGCGACGACGTGTATAAGCCGGTGCGTGTGCTGTCCGGCGGCGAAAAGGTGCGCCTGATGCTCGCACGCATGATGCTGTTTGGCTCGAACGTGCTGGTGATCGACCAGCCGACCAACCACCTCGACCTGGAATCCATCACCGCGGTAAACAACGGTGTGCGTGATTTCAAGGGCACGGTGCTGTTCGCGTCGCATGACCATGAGTTCGTGCAGACCATCGCGACCCGCATCATCGAGATCCGCGAGCAGGGTGTACTGGACAAGGAGTGCACCTACGACGAGTTCCTCGAGTTCCGCGAGACCTACAAGGGCTGATGCGTGGGCGGATCCGGCAGGGCCTTTACGGCCTTGCTGTGCTTGCAGCGCTGTTTGCAGGAGCGTATCTGTCTGCATCCATCCTTGGATGGGGCTGCCCGCTGCAGCATTTTACCGGCGTGCCCTGCCCGGGGTGCGGCCTGTCGCGCGCGCTATTCGCCCTGCTGCGGCTGGACTTTGCAGCGGCGTTTCGGTATCACCCGATGATCTATGTGCTGCCGCCGGTGGCGCTCTACACGCTGTTCGGCAAAAAGCCGCTGTTGGGCTCCAAAACACGCGAGCGGGTGCTGCTCTGGGGCATGATGGCGCTGTGGGCCGCGGTATGGCTCGTGCGGCTTATTTTGCATGACCCTCTGGTGTGGGGAACCTGATAAAGAGAAAAGACAGCGCATGGCGCAGGCTGTGCGCTGTTTTTCTTGCCTGCGGATGTATTTTTGTGGTATACTATATTTAATTGGGCAAACATCGAGGAGGAAGACCGGAATTATGATCATTACCTGCCCGCACTGTCAGGCCGAAACCGACCATAAGGTGCTCGACCATATCAATATTGACCGAAATCCCGAGCTGCGGGCCAAGGTGCAGGACTTATCCTGCTTCCGCGTCAAATGCCCAAACTGCGGCGAGACCGCTCTCGTCGTACATCCCTGCCTGTACCACGATATGTCAAACCAGTTCATGGTTTGGCTGTGGCCTGAGGAGGAGAAAGCGCCCCGTGCGGAGTTCGACCCGCTGGCGGGCTATACACTGCGCATCGTGGACAGCTTGAATGCTTTCCGTGAAAAGATCAATATTCTGGAGCGTGGGTTGGACGACCGCACGGTCGAGATCATGAAGCTGCTGCTGTTTTCGCAGCTGAACCACGATCTGGATGTTGTCGAGCTGCTGTTCCATGAGCTGGACGAGCGTACAATGGACTTCCGCTTTGTCGCCGTGCTGTCGGACGGGGCGGAGCAGTATGCGGCCATGCAGGGCGCGGTCTATCAGCGCCTGCATGAAGATGTGGAAAACTACCTGTACACACCGGGCGGAGACTTTGCACGCATTGACATGAACTGGGCGCACGACGCGCTTGAGCTGCTGCACGAACTGGGATAATAAACAAACGGCCTCCCCGCATAGGGGAGACCGTTGCATTGCCATGGTAAGGATCAGCCGTAGAATACCTGCACCAGCATACCGCCGATGACCGCGATGATAAAGGTGGCTGCAATCACCGGCAGGGCACGGCGCCGGCCCTCTTTTTCCTGGAACAACACGATGTAGCCGAAGCCCGCGCCGGTAGACAGACCGGCGATCAGGGCGCCGAAGCTGATCGTGCCGCCGACAAACAGCTCGGAGAGCAGCACGCTCACCGCACAGCTGGGGATCAGGCCGAGGATGGCACACAGGAGCGGCTGGAACAGCGTGTCCGACAGGAGCAGGGAGGCCAGCAGATCCTCGCCGATCAGGTGCATGACGATGTCAAGCACAAGCATCACGGCAAAGAGGAAGAACGAAGTCTTGAGCGTATGCCACACGACGCTCCACACCGGGGAACCGGCGCTGCAATCGCATGCACTCATCTCGACCTCGACCGGCTCGTCGCTCTCCGGACGGTGGCTGCGGAATACCGTGTATTTCAGAATGTAGCCGCCGATCACTGCGATTGCGAATTTGACTACGAGCAGGAGAACGACCTGTCCGATGCTCGCGCCGCCCGCCAGCAGGACGGGCACAGCCTCGTCCGATGTGGCAAGGAATACCGCGACCAGTGTTGCGGGAGCGAGGTATCCGGCGCAGAACAGCGCCGAAGCTGCCGCGGAAAAACCGCACTGGGGGATGGTGCCCGCCAGCGCGCCGACAACGGGGCCGAACTGCGCTGCGCGGGATAACAATGCGGGCGTATTGGTCAGCCGGTTTTCGATATAATAAAGTAGTGCGTATACCACCAGCAAAAGCGGTACGGTCTGCAAAACATCGAAAAATGCTTCCGGCACAACATGGGATAACGTATGGAGCAAAGATTTCACCTCATAAAGAAATTCAGGGACAAAAAGACAACTATATATTAGTATACCATATCAAGGCGCTTTCGGGCAAGCGGGATTTGCAGAACGCGCCAATTCTGGAAAAGGACTCGAACGATTATCATGAAATTTAATGAACTGAAGATACAGAAGAATATCCTAAGGGCTTTGCGTGAAGCGGGCTATGAGCAGCCGACTCCGATTCAGCAGGAGGCGATCCCATCGGTTCTGGCGGGGAAGGATCTGCTCGGCTGCGCACAGACCGGCACAGGCAAAACCTGTGCGTTTTCCGTGCCGATCATTCAGCGCCTTTGCGCAGAAGAGGGAAAGCAGGGTGTGATCCGCGCATTGATTCTGACGCCGACGCGCGAGCTGGCGCTCCAGATCTATGAAAACGTCTGTCAGTACGCGCGGTATACGGCGTGTACTGCGGCGGTGATCTTTGGCGGCGTGTCTCAGGTGCCGCAGGTCGAGGCCATCCAGCGCGGCGCGGATATTTTGATCGCAACGCCCGGCCGCCTGTGGGATCTGATGGGGCAGGGCATTGTCAAGCTGAACAAGGTTGAGTGCTTTGTGCTGGACGAGGCGGACCGTATGCTGGATATGGGCTTTTTCCCAGATGTCAAGCGCATCATCAAGTATCTGCCTGCCAAACGGCAGACGCTGCTGTTCTCTGCGACCATCCCGAAGGAGATCGCCGCTCTGGCGGACAGCCTGCTCAAAAATCCGGTGCGGATCTCAATCACACCGTCCGCCAAGCCGGTGGAAAAGATCGAACAGAAAGTGTTTTTTGTCGAAAAGGCAGAAAAAAGGGAACTGCTGGCGGATATCATCCGTCAAAGCAATGTGCATCAAACGCTGGTATTCACGCGCACCAAGCACGGCGCGGATCGCGTCGCGCGCGACCTGAGCCGCGCGGGCATCAAAGCGAAGTCTATCCACGGTGACAAGTCGCAGAACCAGCGCCAGCGAGCCTTAACCGAGTTTAAGGATTGTAAGATTGCCGTACTTGTGGCGACGGATATCGCCGCGCGCGGCATAGATATCAATGAACTTCCGCTTGTCATCAACTTTGAGTTGCCGAATATCCCGGAGACTTATGTGCACCGCATCGGCCGTACCGGCCGCGCGGGGCAGGAGGGCGTCGCGATTTCCTTCTGCGACCGGTCTGAGCGTCCGTACCTTGCGGATATTGAAAAGCTGATCGGCAAACGCATTCCGGTTGCAGGCGAGATCCCGCACGAGGAAAAGCAAGGCGAATCGACAAAGCGCGAAACTGCCCAGCGCAAGACCACCAATACCCGCACGCGTCGCAAGCTGGTTTCGGAAAACGCGCCGACGGAAGCGGTCGCTGCCGAGGCTGCGCAGGAAAAAGCTGCAAAGCAGAAAGCGCGTAAGGCTGCTGCGGCAAAGCGTCTGTCCCGCAAGGAAAAAACTGCGGAAGTGCAAGCAGAGCAGCGCGCGAAAGCTGCCGCGCCGCGCACACGTCGTTCCGCTGCTGCGCCCCGCGGCAGAGGGCGCCGCAACGATCCCTATGCGCGGCATGAGAAAAATGAGCCGCGCGTGGATGCACATACCCCGTCACGCGCCTATGCGCTGAGTGACGAGGCAGCCGCGCGTATTCGGAAAAAGGTAGAAGCCGCGCTGGCAGCGCGCGCCGAAAGGGCCGCTGCGCCACAGAAGACAGAAAAAAAGGCTGCACCTGTTCGCCGCAGCCGCCGCGCGCGCAAGTAATAGAGAGACAAAAAGGGGAGAACACCTTTCATGAATGGCGCAAGACATCGCTTTGCTCTTGGGTTGACCTGTTTTTTTATGATATGTCTGACAGTTGTTTACCCCTTTTTGCTATATACGCCCAATGAATTTGTCACACGCTGGCGAGAGTGGTATATTGAAACCGCGATGGGTACCATGACCCATCAGTGGCTTGCGACATGGTTTATTCCGCAGAACATTATCGAAGAGGTCATGACCAAGCGTTATCTGCTCAATCAGCGGCAGCAGGGCGTGGAGAGCGCCTGGTCTGGCCTGACGTCAGAGGGCACGGAGGCATCCACACCGGAGGAACGGTTTTATCAGACCTTTTCCGAGCTGGACAGGGACAGCTTTGAGCAGTTTCTGCGGGATAATCCGGAATACATAGCCGATGGGTATGAGCATATTGACATCGACCTGATCGGCGACGCGGCTGATAAGAATTATGATACCGGCATCAAGACCAAACAGGGGGATACGGTGCTTGCGGTTAACGCAGAACACGGCATCTTGATCGCCGAGATCGTCGGCGAAGATTCACTCGGCATGGAATATGCAGGCAAGGTCGCGCTGTGCAAGAAGCCGGAAAATGTGTTTGTCGGTACCTGTGAGGGGCTGTTTGAGTATGGCTCCTATGTTTCCGAAATGGTGAGCGATTATGACGCCATCCTTGGCATCAATGCTTCGGGCTTTGCAGATTACGAGGGCAATGGTACGGGCGGCTTGCCGTACGGTTTCCTCAAGAGCGAGGGGCAGACCCTGCAGACCGCGGTTGGCGGCACATGGAAGATCATTGGCTTTGACGAGGAAAACCATCTGCAGATCGGCGCATTTTCCGATACCTCAAACCTGCGTGATGCGGTCGAGTTCCATCCAGCCCTCATCATCAACGGAGAAAATCTGGTGGCGGGCTCCGGGCTGAGCGATCAGCAGCCGCGCACGGCGATCGGTCAAGCAGAAGACGGCACGGTTATCATGCTGGTGGTAGATGGGCGGCAGTTCCACTCGTTTGGTATTTCTGTTGAACGGTGTGGAGAGATCATGGAAAGTTACGGCGCTTATCAGGCGTCCATGCTGGACGGCGGCTCGTCCTCCGTGATGGTATATAACGGTCGCGAGATTACCAGCCCGACCACACTGTCGCAGAATCCTGAGGGACGCTATTTGCCGGATGCTTTTTTGGTTAAATAAAATTTTTCCGTTGGCAGGAAAAAAGACTTGTCTTTTAGACATGTCTCTGGTATAATATATAAGTGCCTGTAAGAACAGGCGCGAGAATAGAGAAACATCAACTTCGTAACTTGTTTGTTCTCCCATCAGCTCTCTCTGTTTTTGTGAGCCTGATGTTGAGATACATTCTGGAGCGGTATCGAAGTGGTCATAACGAGAACGACTCGAAATCATGTTTCCACTTTGGAAGTCCAAACTGCCGAAAAGCCAGTAACCATGCGGGTTTGCGGGCAAGTTCAAATCGTGAATTGGGGTCTGTTCTATCCTGTTGTTCTTCCCAATTTCCACGGC
>DXDO01000022.1 GCA_019115425.1 Candidatus Agathobaculum merdigallinarum
AGAAATGGCGACCCGGATGGGACTTGAACCCACGGCCTCCAGCGTGACAGGCTGGCGCTCTAACCAACTGAGCTACCGGGCCGAATCGCCGCCGCCGTAATCATCAGCGGCGAGATTTATTATATCGAAGATTGCGCAAAATGTCAACAGTTTTTTTACTGATTTTTCATTTTTCCGCGTGTGCCACCAGCTGGCTCAGCTCATCGCCGGAAAAAGTATAAACTTTATCGCAAAACTGACAGGTCACTTCGCTTTGCTCCTGCTCCTCTGCCATTTTGCTGAGTTCAGTCTTGCCCATGCTGATCAGCGCGCGCTCGACCTTCTCCCTGCTGCATGCGCAGCGATAGCCGATCTCGTCGGTTTGCAGGAAGTCCACCGTAAAGCCATCCAGCACTGTCTGCACGATCTGCTCGAGTGTCATCCCCTTGTCCAGCATGGTGGTCATCGGCTCGATCTTTGCAAGATTGGCCTCCAGCCGATCAATATCCGCGTCCTTGACGCCGGGCATGAGCTGCACTAGCCAGCCGCCCGCGCATTTGACCGTACAATCGGTGTCCACCAGCACGCCGAGCGCACATGCAGACGGGATCTGCTCGCTTTCGGCAAAATAGCGCGTCAAATCCTCGGCAATTTCGCCGTTGACCAGCGCCACTGTGCCGGTGATCGGGTCTTTCAGGCCGATATCCTTAATGACCATCAGGTAGCCGCGCCCGACGCCCGCGCCGACCGCGAGTTTGCCGTCCGGCCGGAGCGGCAGATCCGCCGCGGGATTTTGCAGATAGCCGCGCACATAGCCGTCCGCATCGCCCACGCAGACGATCGCGCCCAGCGGGCCGTTGCCCTTGACCTGCACGGTCACCGAGCCGTCCTCCACCTTGAGCTGGCTGCCCATGATAGCGGTCGCGGTCAGCGTGCGGCCCAGCGCTGCGGTCGCCACCGGTGTGGTATCGTGGATCTGCCGCGCGCGCTCGACCAATCCGGTCGTCACCGCGGCGGAAATCTGGATGCCCGCGTCGCGGGCGATTGCGCGAAGCAATATATCGCTCATAAAAATTTAGTCTCTCTTTCGTGCGGTAAAATAAATTCGGTCCTCTCCGCCCCGGACGGGCGCAAAGGACTGGTCGCCATAGGTTTTAATCTCGGAAAAACCGGCCTTTTCCAACATAGCCGTCAACTCGCAAACCGTGTAGATGCGCTCCTCATGCGTCTCCTGCGCGCGCGTCCACAATGCACCGTCGCGCTCGAAGATGTCGAACTGATAGGCGCACAGCCCCTCCTCGACCGCCGCCTGCCAGACGCAGAACACGCCCTCGTCCTCGCGCACATAGCTGTTGCCGTCGATGCGCGCGAACTTCTCCGGAGTGTTGATATCGAACACGAACAGGCCGGTTTTGGGCTCGAGGAACAGATGCACGCGCTCGAATGCCTTTTGCAGGATTTCGGGTTCGGTCACATAGTTGACGCTGTCCAAGCAGCACAGGCAGACATCCACCGTGCCATACAGGTCGAGTTCCTCCATGCGCTGGTTGAGGAACAGCGGTCGCGGGTCACAGTCGATAGTATTCTGCATGGCCTGCATCAGCATTTCGGGCGACGCGTCCGCACCGATCATCTCATATCCGCGTTCTGCAAGGATTTTCGTCAAACTCCCCGTTCCGCAGGCGAGATCGAGCACCAGCTTGGGCCGCACTCCTTCGCGCGCAAACAGACGCTCAAAAAAATCCGCCCAATCCGCGTAGCCGACGTCGTCCGTAAAGCGGTCATAGTATGCCGACAGAGTCTCGTAGCTTTTCATTGTCTTTCTTCAAGCGGTCGAGCATCCGGCGGTAGCCGTCCGACCCGTAAACCAGGCACTTGTTGACGCGGCTGATCGTTGCGGTGGACGCACCGGTCTCCTGCACGATATCGCTGTAGATCCGTCCCTCATCCAGCATGCGCGCCACCTGAAAGCGCTGCACCATTGCGCGCAGCTCGGCGATCGTACAAAGATCCTCGAAAAAGTCATAGCATTCTTCCACGGTCTGAAGCTCCAGTATCCCGCGGAACAGGATGTCCATATCTTCATCCTTGAGTTTTCTGTTCATGCACTCTCCTCCCTTTCCTGACTTTTCTCAAGACTATACTATTATACCACAACACTTTCACAGTGTAAAGTTTGAAAAAAGCAAAGAGTTAACGCGCTGCCATCTTCCCTTAACAAAATCCCCTTTATATCCTGCGCTTTTGCGGGGCCTCCGAAACAAAACGAACCGCATCCATATCAGATGCGGTTCGCCTTGTTTGTAATTTCGGAAACGATACCTTGACCGGATTACGCCTTGCCGTTGCAGCCCAGAACGTTGATCAGCTTGTGGGTGACCATGTCCTTGACAGCCTGACGGGCCGGCTTCAGGTACTGGCGCGGGTCAAAGTCCGCCGGATGCAGCGCAAAATGCTCGCGGATCGCAGCGGTGATCGCCAGACGGATATCGGAGTCGATGTTGATCTTGCAGACAGCGCCCTTGGCAGCCTCGCGGAGCATTTCCTCCGGGATGCCGATCGCATCCGGCATTGCGCCGCCGTACTGGTTGACCTTCTTTACGAAGTCCTGCGGAACGGAAGAAGATCCGTGCAGAACGATCGGGAACTCCGGCAGACGGCGGGAAACCTCTTCCAGAATGTCGAAGCGGAGCTGCGGCTTCTGGCCGGGCTTGAACTTGTAAGCGCCGTGGGAGGTGCCGATCGCGATCGCCAGCGAGTCAACGCCGGTGCGGGTCACAAAATCCTCAACCTGCGCCGGATCGGTGAACTGATGGTCGTCCGCAACAACGTCGTCCTCAACGCCGGCGAGCTGGCCCAGCTCAGCCTCTACGACAACGCCGTGTGCGTGCGCATACTCAGCAACCTGCTTTGCAACCTTGACGTTCTCCTCGTACGGCATCGCAGAGCCGTCGAACATAACCGAGGTAAAGCCGCCGTCGATGCAGTCCTTACAGAGCTCGAAGGAGTTGCCGTGGTCCAGATGCAGCGCGATCGGGATATCCGGGCATTCGATAACCGCAGCCTCAACCATCTTGAGCAGATAGGTGTGGTTCGCGTAAGCGCGCGCGCCCTTGGATACCTGCAGGATGACCGGAGCCTTCTGCTCCTGGCAAGCCTCGGTGATACCCTGAACGATTTCCATATTGTTCACGTTGAAAGCGCCGATGGCGTAGCCGCCGTGATACGCTTTCTTGAACATCTCGGTAGAAGTAACTAATGGCATGGTTAGACTTCCTTTCTGTGTGTGAAATTGATAAAGAATTCCATCCCTATTTTAGCAGTATGTTCGAATAAAATCAAGTGCATCCTCAAAAATGCGCGCAATTTTTAGCTTGCCGCTCTACAGGCCGAACGTTTGGTAAAAAATTCTCTTTCCCATTGATTTTACAGCGGTTTTATGATACCCTTATATTGCAAGAAAATGCAGCGGCAAAACCCTGTGTTTTAATTTGTTAGGAGGTTTATCATTATGAGTGAACTGAAAGGCGCTTGCGTCATCGGCCAGTCGGGCGGCCCGACCTCGGTCATCAACTCTTCCGTCCTCGGCGCGCTGGAAACCGCGCTGGACAACCCGTCCATCACCCGTGTCTTCGGCATGGCACACGGCATCAAGGGCCTGCTGAACGACGAACTTTACGACATCGACAAGGAAGACCGCGACGAGCTGGCGCTGCTGCGCTACACCCCGTCCTCCGCGCTCGGTTCCTGCCGCTACAAGCTGGCTGATCCGGATGTGGACGACACCGATTACAAGCGCATCCTTGAGATCTTCAAGAAGTACGACATCCGCTACTTCTTCTATAACGGCGGCAACGACTCGATGGATACCTGCAACAAGGTTTCCAAGTATATGATGAAGTCCGGTTACGAGTGCCGCGTCATGGGCATTCCGAAGACCATCGACAACGACCTGTTCGGCACCGACCACTGCCCGGGCTTTGCTTCCGCTGCCAAGTATATCGCGACCTCCTGCATGGAGATCCATCAGGATGCGCGCGTATACGACACCGGCATGGTCTGTGTTGTTGAGATCATGGGCCGCCACGCTGGCTGGCTGGCCGGCGCTGCCGGTCTGGCGACCGCGATGGGCGCGGGCCCGGATCTGATTTACCTGCCGGAGACCGACTTCGACATGCAGAAGTTCCTCGCGGACGTCAAGCGCATCTACGAAGAGAAGGGCAACTGCCTCGTTGCGGTTTCCGAGGGCATCCACTATGCGGACGGCTCCTTCGTATCCGAGGCAAAGACCTCTGCGACCGACGGCTTCGGCCATGCGCAGTTGGGCGGTCTGGCCGCTATGCTGGCAGACACCGTCAAGAACGAGCTGGGCTGCAAGGTTCGCGGCATCGAGCTCTCCCTGCTCCAGCGCTGCGCGGCGCACTGCGCTTCCAAGACCGACGTGGACGAGTCCTATATGTCCGGCAAGGCTGCGGTTGAGAACGCAGTTGCCGGAAAGACCGACTATATGCCGGGCTTCAAGTGCACCCGTGATGCAAACGGCTACAAGTGCGAGATCGAGCTGCTCCCGCTGTCCGAAGTTGCGAACACCGAGAAGAAGGTTCCGCGCGACTGGATCAACGAGGAAGGCAACGGTGTAACCCAGGCGTTCATCGACTACGCGATGCCGCTGATCGAGGGCGAGAACGTCGGCCCCAAGGTGCACGGCCTGCCGCGCTTCGCCCAGCTCAAGAAGATCAAGGCTGAGGCGTAAGTTCCATTATTCTGAATACGCGCTTGCGGCGCGGGTTCGACAGAGAAAAACAACGGGCAGGGCCGCAAGGCTCTGCCCGTTTGCTTTTGAAAGGTGGGATCAGGGATGAAAAAACTGCTTTGTACGCCTGTGCTGGCAGTCTCAGCGATCCTCGTATGGATCGCGGCCTGTGGGCTGCTGACGTGGGTGTATTTCGCCTATGACGACGCGGTTAACGGCAACCCCGTATACTTTTGGGTGTATGGCGGCGCGATCCTGTTTGCCGGGGCGTTTGCGGAAAGTTACGCAGACAGCCGGACAACCGACCGCAGCCCACGCTGGTCGAGCGCGCTGGTGCTACTCCTTTGCACCGCGCTTGTCTATCTGCTGTTTGACCGATACGAAACCTATTTACTGCAATCCCTGTTGTATGATCTCCTGTTCTGGTGGCTCGTACTGTTGCTATTG
>DXDO01000196.1 GCA_019115425.1 Candidatus Agathobaculum merdigallinarum
ACAGGTAGCAGGTGTACGAGCCTTCCTGCGGCTCAGCCCTGCGCTGCGCGATCACGGACTCCATCTGTTCAAAGGAATTCATCTGCTTGTTTCCTCCCTGCTTTGTGTATCACCGATTTGCCTCAGCGCCAAGGCAGCGGCAAACGCGGTCGCTGCGGCTGCCGCAGCCGCTTGCAGCGGGCTCCAGCCACGGTATTTGCCGATCAGGCCCACGCCCAGCGCGGCCAGGCCCGCAAGCAGGCCCTCTAATAAACTGCGCATCTATTTCATCCTTTCACCGGCGGGTCACCAGAAGCACGACCACTGCGATGAGCGCAATCACCGCCAGCACGCCGCCCAGCAGGACGGCCATCGGGAGCAGTGCCATTTATTCCGGCTCTCCTTTCTCCCACAGCGTCGTATAGAAGCAGGTACGGCTGCCCGTATGGCAGACCGGCCCCTTGGGCGTGCCGACATAAATCAGGGTATCGTCGTCGCAGTCGGACAAAATCCTGCTGACAAAGATAAAATTTCCCGAGGTCTCGCCCTTGTTCCACAGCTTCTGCCGAGAGCGCGAGAAAAACCACGCCGTGCCGGTGTCCATGGTCAGGCGCAGCGCCTCCTCGTTGGCGTAGCCCAGCATGAGCACCTCGCCGTTGCGCTCGTCCTGACAGATCACCGGAATGAGCGGCGCTTTGACGAAAAATTTCGATAGATCCATGATTATAACCTCACAGGAATATTTTTTTCGCGCAGGTGCGCCTTGACCTCGCCCACGGTCAGCTCGCGGTAGTGGAACAGGCTCGCGGCCAGCGCTGCATCGCACCCTGTCTGCTCAAACACCTCGGAAAAGTGGTCGAGCGAGCCGCAGCCGCCCGACGCGATTACCGGAATGCCGACTGTCTCCACGACTGCGCGTGTCAGCTCGAGATCAAAGCCGGACTTGGTGCCGTCCTTATCCATCGAGGTGAGCAGAATTTCGCCCGCGCCGCGCTCGCAGACCTCTTTGGCCCACGCGACCGCGTCAATGCCGGTCGGCGTGCGGCCGCCCGCGACGTATACCTCAAAGCCCGAGGGCGTTTTGCCCGTATGCCTGCCGTCGATCGCAACGACCACGCACTGGCTGCCGTATTTCTCCGCCGCCGCATTCACAAGGTCCGGATTTTTGACTGCCGCGGAGTTGACCGAGATCTTGTCCGCACCCGCGCGCAGGATATCGCGGAAATCCTCCACCGTGCGGATACCGCCGCCCACCGTGACCGGCACGAACACCTCGCGGCAGGTGCGGCGCACCACGTCCGCGATCGTGCCGCGGTCATCGCTGGTCGCGGTGATATCCAGAAACACGATCTCGTCCGCGCCCTCCTGCGAATAGAACTTCGCCAGCTCCACTGGGTCGCCCGCGTCGCGCAGGCCGACAAAGTTCACGCCCTTGACCACGCGGCCGTCTTTTACATCCAGACAGGGAATGATACGTTTTGCCAACATGGGATTGTCCCCTCCTCCGCCTGTGTCAGTCAGCTTCTGCTTCGCGGATCGCCGCGGCCAGATCGAGCGTGCCGGTATAGACCGCGCGGCCCGCGATGGCGCCTTCAATGCCCAGCTTTTTCAGCTGGCGGATATCTTCGATGGTGGACACGCCGCCCGACGCGATTAGTTTGCACGCAACCGACGCGCGCAGCGCGGCGAGCTGGTCAAAGTTCGGGCCGGCGAGCATACCATCCTTGTCGATGTCCGTAAAAATGATGTTCTTGACACCGTAGGACTCCATGCGCTCGGCAAAGGCAATATAGTTCTCGCCGCTGTCGCCCAGCCAGCCGTCCGTGCGGACGGTTTTGGACTTTGCATCCACGCCGATGACGATCTTGTCGCCGTATTCCTTGACCGCCTCGATCACGAACGGCGGATTTTTGACCGCCGCCGAGCCGATGATCACACGCCATACGCCGAGCCTCAGCACATTTTCGATGTCCTGCATGGTGCGGATGCCGCCGCCCAGCTCGACTGTCGCGCCGGTCTCGCGGATGACGCGCTCGACCACGTCGTAGTTGGCGTGGGTGCCGTCCTTGGCCGCGTCCAGATCGACCATATGAATGAGTGTTGCGCCCGCGCTCTGGAACCGGCGCGCGGTCTCGACCGCGTCCTCCGCCACCTTGTGCACGGTGTTGTAGTCGCCCTTTTGCAGGCGCACACACTGTCCGCCTTTGAGATCAATTGCCGGGATAACCCTCACATCTCCACCTCCGTCAGTTTTGCAAAGTTTTTCATCATTTCCAGCCCCACTTTCCCGCTTTTCTCCGGGTGGAACTGGCATCCAAACAGGTTTCCGCGCGCCACCATTGCAGGCACGCGCGCGCCGTAATCCGTCACCGCGGCGAGGTCGCCCTCCTCCGCGGGTACTGCCATAAAGCTGTGCACGAAGTACACATAATCGCCCTGCTGCACGCCCTCGGTCATCGCGTTCGGGCGCAGGATATCGAGCGCGTTCCAGCCGATCTGCGGCAGCTTGAGACGGGTCCCGATGCGCTCGATGCGGCCGGGCAGCAGCCCGAGCCCCTTGCAGGGGCGCACCTCGTCCGACTCCTCGAACAGCATCTGCATGCCGAGGCAGATGCCGAGGAAGGGCTTCTCCCTTGCCGCTTGCAGCACGGCATCCGTCAGGCCGGAGGCGTGCAGCGCGTCCATCGCATCCGGAAACGCGCCCACGCCGGGCAGGATCACGCCCGCCGCCTGCTTGATCACCTCGGGCGAGGCCGCGATCTTATTTTCATAACCCAGGAAATCGAGCGAGTTGTGCACGCTCATCAAATTCCCCGCGCCGTAGTCTACGATTGCGATATAACTCATATCAACACCCTTTGCTCCTCCGATTCGGTCAGCCGCGGCGCAGCAGCATATGTCCCAGCAGTTCGCCGATATACACACCCGCGAGGCACAGCACAACGCTCGCGCCCGCATACAGCAGGCCAGCGCCGGTCTGCCCGCCTTCCAACAGGCGCAGTGTCTCGAGCGAAAAGGTCGAAAACGTCGTGAAACCACCGCACACGCCGGTTTTCCAAAACAATACCGTGTTCGGTGACGCGGCCCCCGCCGCCGTCACACCCACGACAAACCCGATCACCAGCGCGCCGAGCACGTTGGTCAGCAGCGTCAGCCACGGGAATACGCTTTTGAGCGGGATAAGGCTGATGCCGTAACGCCCCATCGCGCCCAGTGCGCCGCCCAGCCCGACGGCAAGAAATGCGCTCATGATTTACAGCACTCCCTTTGCGCTCAGCACGCCGCCGCCGGTCTGCGTGACCGCCTGTTTCAGCGCCCGCGCGAGCGCCTTGAACAGCGCCTCGGTGATATGGTGCGCGTTGTCGCCGTATTCCGCCTTGAGGTGCAGCGTCAGCCCCGCGTTTACGCTGAGCGCGCGCATGAACTCGACCGTCAGGCAGGTGTCGTACTGTCCGCACATCGGCTGCGGCATGGGTGCATCAAACACCAGATACGGCCGCCCTGAGATATCGAGCGCGCAGAAGCCGAGCGCCTCGTCCATCGGCACGAACGCCTGCCCGAACCGCGCGATGCCCGCCTTGTCGCCCAGGCACCGGCTGAGCGCCTGCCCGAGCGCGATGCCGCAGTCCTCGACGGTGTGATGACCGTCCACCTCGAGATCACCCTTGCAGGTGAGCGTCAGGCCGAAGCCGCTGTGCACGGCAAAGCTGTTGAGCATATGGTCAAAAAAGCCGATGCCGGTGTCGATTTTGCGCTCGCCGCCCTCGAGGTCGAGGGTCAGTTCAATATCGGTTTCCTTGGTTTTGCGCTTGATTTCAGCTTTTCTCATCCTGCACATCCTCCGCAAAGCGCACCGCGATCGAATTCGCGTGTGCGTCCAGGTGCTCGCTCTGGGCGAGCGCAATAATATCCTGCGCGTAGCCTTGCAGGGCGTCGCGCGTGTACTCAATGATGCTGGTCTTTTTCAGGAATGTATCCGTGGACAGGGGCGAGAAAAACCGCGCCGTGCCCGAGGTCGGCAGGACATGGCATGGCCCCGCCATATAGTCGCCGAGCGGCTCCGGCGCATACTGCCCGAGGAAGATCGCGCCCGCGTTGTGCAGATACGGCAGCAGTTCGCGCGGGTTCGCGGTGACGACCTCGAGGTGCTCGGGCGCAACGATATCCGCCATTTTGCACGCGTCCTTGAGGTCATCGAACACAATCGCGCAGCCGTAATTTGCCACACTCTCTTTGACGATTTCAAAGCGCGGCAGTTCCCTTGCCTGCCGCTCCATTTCGCAGGAAATCGCCTGCGCCTGTGCCATCGAGTCGGTCAGGAGGACGGCAGAGGCGAGTTTGTCATGTTCGGCTTGCGAAAGCAGGTCAGCCGCGACCCATGTCGGGTTTGCGGTGTGGTCGGCAATCACCAGCACCTCGGAGGGGCCGGCGATCATATCGATATCCACCGCGCCGAACGCGAGCTTTTTCGCCGCCGCGACAAAGGCGTTGCCCGGGCCGACGATCTTATCCACCTGCGGGATCAGCCCCGCGCCGTAGGTCAGCGCAGCGATCGCCTGCACGCCGCCGACCGCGATCACGGTATCCACGCCCGCGATCTTGGCCGCCGCGAGCACTTCACGGCTCATGTTGTCGGTCGGCGGGGTGACCATAATGATCTCGCCCACGCCCGCGACCCTGGCCGGAATCGCGTTCATCAGCACGCTCGACGGATACGCCGCCGTGCCGCCCGGGACATAGATGCCCACGCGCGCCAGCCCGCGCACGGTCTGGCCGAGGGTCTCCCCTGCCGAGCGCTTCCACTCCCATGATTTTGCGAGCATCTGCTCGTGATAGTCGCGGATGTTGGCCGCCGCCTTTTCCAGCGCTGCAATCAGTTCAGGCGGACAGCTGCTATACGCCTGCTCGAGCAGCTCCGGCCCGACAACATAGGGCTTCTGCCCGTCAAACTTCTCTGCATAGCTGCAAACCGCCTCCCAGCCCCGAGCCTTTACATCGTCCATGATTGCACGAACGGTTTTCTCGATATCGCCGCGCGCGCCCTCGGCGCGGGCCTTCATCTCGCGGATGACCGCCTGCTCGGCCTGCCCGTCCGCAAGAACGGTTTTCAAAAACATCTTATCCCTCCAAACCGCTTTCCAGCGCGGCAATGACCTTCTGGATCGCCGCTTTCTTCATCTTGGCGCTCGCCAGATTGACGATCACGCGCGCCGAGATGGGCGCGACGTCCTCGATCACCTCAAGCCCGTTCTCCTTGAGCGTTGTGCCGGTCTCGACGATGTCCACGATCGCGTCCGCAAGTTCCAGCAGCGGCGCCAGCTCGACCGAACCCTCGATCTTGATGGTCTCCACATCCATGTTCTTGCGGTTGAAAAACGCCTTGGTGACCGCTGGGTACTTGGTCGCAATGACCGGCGTTTTGTAGCCGCCGTACACGTCCTTGCCTTTCTTGGTCGCCAGCGCAAAGCGGCATTTGCCGAAGCCGAGATCGACCATCTCATAAAAGCTGCCGCCCTTCTCCATGATCGTGTCCTTGCCGACCACGCCCATATCGCACACGCCGTGCTCAATATAGGTGATGACGTCCGCCGCCTTGGCGAGCACGATCTCCACGCCGGAGTCCGGCAGAGCGAAGATCAGCTTGCGCGAGCCGGTTTCCAGCTCAGAAATATCGTAACCCGCCGCCTTCAAAAGTGCAAGCGTTTTCTTTTCCAAACGGCCCTTGGTCAGCGCGATGCGCACGGTATCCCGGCGGGTCGCCGCCTCTGGACGCGCGGCGCCCTGCAGGCTCTCCGCGACGCTTTCCACGTCAATGCCGAAGCCGCCCGCGGGCATATCCTTTCCGAACTTGGCGCACAGCGCGTTATACCGGCCGCCCGACAGGATGGCTGCGCCCGCGCCGCCGATGTAGCCGCGGAACATCACGCCGGTATAATAATCCATCTCATGCACAAGGCCGAGGTCGATCATGATGCGGCTGCCATAGCCCGCCTCGTCCAGCGCCTTGTACAGACACCGCAGGTAGGACACCGCCCCCAGCACGCGCACGTTGCCGGTCAGCCCCTCGACCTCGTCGAGCACCTCCATACCGCCGAACAGCTGCGGCATCGCGCGGAGCGCCCTTGCCGCCGGACGGTCGCCGTAGGGGGCGAGCGCGTCGCCCAGCGCGGCGAACGACTTGTTCTCGATCAGGCGGCGCACGCTTTCCGCGGTCTGGTCATCCACGCCCAGCTCCTCGATCAGCGCTTTGTAGATCTCCGCGTGTCCCAGCTCGATGCGGAAATTGTCCGCACCGGTGCCGGTCAGCGCGCCGAACGCGGCGGACAGGATATCCTTGTCGGCTTCCAACCCATCCGCTCCAATCAGCTCCGCGCCGACCTGCAAAAACTCGCCCTTGTGGCCGTGTCCGCCCACAACCGACCGGAATACCTTCTGGCTGTAATACAGCCGCACGGGCAGCGCCGCGTCGTCCAGACGGGTCGCCGCAATGCGCGCGATCGGGGTGGTGTTATCCGGCCGCGCAACGCAGATGCGCCCCGAGCGGTCGATGATCTTGAGCATGTTCTCCTGGTCGAGTTCGGGGTTTGCCTGCGCGAATACATCAAAATACTCGACCGAAGGGGTGATGATCTCGCTGTACCCCCGCTCCTCCAGCGCAGTCCGCAGCGCATTCTCGGTCTGCCGCAGCGCGCAGCAGGAGGCAAACAGCAGATCGCGCGTGCCCTCGGGGGTGGAAATACGAAAACGGTTCATGACCGGTTAACTCCTTTATCGCTTTATTGTGTTAAAATCATACCATGCCCCGCCCGGGTCTGTCAAGACCCGATTTTACGGATGGTCATGTCCCTGTAGGTCGGCGCGTCGCGCACGATTTGGATTTTACCCGCCTGCGCCAGCGCGCGGATGCGTGAGAAAACGAACATATCACCCACGCGGTTGCCCATTTTCTGATCAATGTGGGCAATCGAACGACCGATGATCATACACGCCTCCTCCTCCGTCTCTTTGAAACGGGACAGGATCGCTTCATCATAGAAATCCGCGGGTACGGACTGTACCCTGCCGTCCACCATCGCGCGCAGAGGGGTATTTTGCTCCTGCAGGCGCTTCCAGTCGGACAGCAGCTGCGCCTGCTCGGTTGCGGTCAGCTGGCGGCGGTGCTGATAGAAATATGGCATGAGATTGGGCGCGACCTCGCCCACGGCGCTGAAATACGCAATGCCGCCCGCCATTTTCTCTTCCTGCTGGCGGCGCTCGATGCGCGCAGCATACCGCCGCAGCAGCGCCTGCGGCGCAAGGCGCAGCAGAAAATTCAGCGGCCAGCTGTCTGTGATCACGGCAACCGCCGCTGTATTGCGGCGTGCTCTGGTTTGGTCATTGATCCGCTTGATTTCGCTGGATGGCATGGTATTCACCTCGACTGCCCACACTGGGATATGCCGCGCGTACAGACGGCTGACCACATACCGCAGGCCGCACTGCTCCTGCGCATTGCCCTTGCTGTACCAGATGACGGCTTCATCGACCTCGTCCAGTCGGTCGAGCACCTGAAAATGCCGTTCGATCAGCTCGTCCATCCAACTGCCGTCCAGCTCCGGATCGCCGCGCCACGGCATCAGTATCGCTTCCCGCGCGGCGCGATCGGTCACATCGGTGATATCGCCCTCGGAATAATTGTCCAGCAGCGCAAGGATATGGTCAGCCGCCATCTCGGGCGCGATATCGTGCCGCACCACACTGAGCAACCCCTTTGCGCTGTCGCCAAAGCAGATCCAGTACATGTCTCTATCCTCCTATCTGTCACGCGAACAGGCTGATCTGGGTGGTCTTGGGCATGGAGCCGAGCGCGCCGATCTGGTCGAGCAGCTCGACCACCGCCTTGGACGCCTTGGGGCAGCGCACCGCCATCTCCTCCGCAGAGAGGAACTTGCCGTTTTTGCGCTCCTCGACGATGTTCTGCGCCGCCTGCTCGCCGATGCCGGGCATCGAGGTGAACGGCGGGATCAGCCCGTTTTCGGTCACGATGAAGTTGACCGCGTCCGAGGTATAAATATCCATCGGCTCGAACACGAAGCCGCGGCGGTAAAACTCATGGCAGACCTCGAGGGTCGTCATCATTTCCTTTTCGGCCGCGGTGATGGTCTTTTCGCGGTCCTTCATCTGAAGCTCTTTGATCTTGTCGATGCAGACCTTGTCGCCCTTGATCATGCAGGATGCGTCAAAGCCCTTGGCGCGCACCGAGAAGTACGCCGAGTAGAACGCGAGCGGCCGGTGCACCTTAAACCACGCGATGCGGAACGCCATCATAACGTATGCGACCGCGTGCGCCTTGGGGAACATGTACTTGATCTTTTTGCACGAGTCGATGTACCAGTCCGGCACGCTCTGCTCACGCATCGCGGCTTCCATCTCCTCGGTCAGGCCCTTGCCCTTACGCACGGATTCCATGGTCTTGAACGACAGCTTGGGCTGCACACCCTGCAAAATCAGGTAGTTCATGATATCGTCACGGCAGCAGATGCAGCCGGACAGCGGGATGCCCTTGCGCACCAATTCCGCGGCATTGCCCAGCCATACGTCCGTGCCGTGCGACAGGCCGGAAATCGAAACCAGCTCGGCGAAGGTCGAGGGATGGGTCTCCTTGACCATGCCGCGCACGAACTTGGTGCCGAATTCAGGCACCGCCAGACAGCCGAGGTCGCCCAGAATCGGGTCGGTGTCCGGATTTTCGCCCGTGTATTTCAGTGCCTTGCACGAATGGAACAGGCTCATGGTGTCCGGATCGTCGAGCGGAATCTCCTGCGCGTTGACGCCGGTCAAATTTTCAAGGTGCTTGATCATGGTCGGATCATCGTGCCCGAGCTCGTCGAGCTTCAAGAGGTTTGCATCGATCGAGTGATATTCAAAGTGAGTGGTGATGATATCCGAGTCCGGATCGTCCGCCGGGTGCTGCACTGGGCAGACGTCGTAAATCTCGATTTCCTTGGGCACGACGACCACGCCGCCCGGGTGCTGGCCCGAGGTGCGGCGCACACCCGTGCAGCCTGCGGCAAGGCGGTTTTCCTCCGCGCGCGAGCACTCGATGCCGCGCTCGTCCATGTATTTTTTGACATAGCCGTAGGCGGTCTTTTCCGCGACCGTGCCGATCGTGCCCGCGCGGAACACATGATCGTGCCCGAAGATCTCGCCGGTGTAGTAGTGGATGCGCGACTGGTATTCGCCCGCGAAATTCAGGTCGATATCCGGCACCTTGTCGCCCTCAAAGCCGAGAAAGGTCTCAAACGGGATGTTAAAGCCCTGCTTGGTGAGCGGCTTGCCGCACTTGGGGCAAACCTTGTCCGGCAGGTCGACGCCGCAGGAGTATTCCTCATGCCACTCGACGTATTTGTCGTCCGGACACAGGTAGTGCGGCGCGAGCGAGTTAACCTCGGTGATATCCGACATGAACGCCGCGAGCGACGAGCCGACCGAACCACGCGAGCCGACCAGATAGCCGTCCGCGAGCGACTTGGTCACCAGCTTCTGCGCGATGATGTACATGACCGCGTAGCCGTTGCCGATGATCGAGTTCAGTTCGCGGTCGAGCCGCGCCTGCACGATCTCGGGCAGCGGGTCGCCGTAGATGCGCTTGGCCTTTTCGTAGCACATGCCCCGCAGGTCGTCCTCGCAGCCGTCGATGTGCGGCGGGTAGTTTTCGCGCGGCACGGGCCGGATGACGTCGCACATGTCCGCAATCATGTTGGTATTCTTGACCACGACCTCATAGGCGCGGTCCTCGCCCAGATAGGAAAATTCGCGGAGCATCTCATCCGTGGACTTGAAGTACAGCGGCGCCTGATTGTCCGCGTCGCCAAAGCCCTGCCCCGCCATCAGGATGCGGCGGAACGCCTCGTCCTCTGGCTCGAGGAAGTGCACGTCGCCGGTCGCGCAGCAGGGTTTGCCCAGCTCGTCTGCGAGACGCAGGATGTCGCGGTTCCAGTCGCGCAGCTGCTCCTCGTCGCGGGCCATCCCCTTTTCGATCATAAAGCGGTTGTTGCCGATGGGCTGGATCTCCAGATAATCATAAAAGGACGCCAGCCGCTTGAGCTCGTCCCACTCCGCATTGCTCGTCAATGCGCGGAACACCTCGCCCGCCTCGCATGCGGAGCCGAAAATCAGCCCCTCGCGGTGGCGGATGAGCTCCGAGCGCGGCATGATCGGCCGCTTGTTGTAGTATTCGAGAAAGCTCTTGGAGATCAGCTGGTATAGGTTGCGCAGTCCAGCCTGATTTTTCACCAGAATGATGAAATGGTAGCGCGGCAGATTTTTCAGCTTGTTCTTGCGGTCGGTCGTCGCGGCGAGCACGGGGTTGATGTCCGCCACCGTGACCGCGTGCATCTCGTCTTTGAGCCGTGCCAGCAGCTTTACAAAGATGCGCCCCAGCACAGCTGCGTCCTCGCTCGCGCGGTGGTGCTCGAACGGACCGACTGCGAGTTCCTTGGCCAGTATATTCAGCTTGAACTTATGCAGATGCGGCAGCATCAGGCGGCTCATTTCCAGCGTGTCGATCGCGGTGAACTCCCGCTCGATGGACAGGCGTTTGCACGCCGCGCGCAGAAAGCCCATATCAAAGCCCGCGTTGTGCGCGACGAGAGGATATTTTCCCTCTCCCGCCCACGCGAGGAATTTGGGCACCGCCTCATCGAGGTCGGGCGCGTCTGCGACCGTCTCGTCTGAAATGCCGGTCAGCTTGGTGATCTCCTCTGGGATGGGCTTGTGCGGGTTGACGTAGGTCTGGAAACTGTCCTGGATCGCGCCGTCCACCACGCGGCAGGCCGCGATCTCGGTGATCTCCTCGCTCGCGGGGTTGAGGCCGGTGGTCTCAAGGTCGAACACGATGAACGTGCCGTCGAGCGGCTCAGCGGACTTACCGCGCACGACCGAAAGGCTGTCCGCATCGTTGACGTAATACGCCTCGATGCCGTAGATGATCTTCATGTCCCCGATGATGCTTTTCTGCTTGCCCTCCTGCGCGTGCAGCGCTTCGGGGAAGGCCTGCGCTACGCCGTGGTCGGTGATCGCCATCGCGCGATGCCCCCACTGCGCCGCGCGGCACAGCAGCGACGCCGTGGAACTCATGCCGTCCATCGCACTCATGTTGGTGTGCAGATGCAGCTCGACGCGCTTCATCCCCTCGGCCTTATCCTGCCGCACGGGCTTTTTCGCCTTGACAATGCCGGTCGGCTCCAAAACCATCTCCTTGGCGTAGGAGTCATACACCATTTTGCCCTGCACCGTGCAGTACAGGCCGTTTTTGATCTTGGAGGCGGTGTCGCCCGCCTTGTCGGCTGCGAGGAACTTGGACACGCGCACGGAATTCGTGCGGTCGGTCATGTCGAATGCGATCTTGACATAGTCCTTGCCGGTTTTCTTGCTGTGGATATCCTTGTTGTCGGTGAAGAACACCTCGCCCTGGATGGTGACCATATCGTAGGCCGCGATCGCTTCGTTGACCGACACGATCGGGTCCTGCATCAGCTTGCCGAAGATCAGATCGTCCTCGCGCACCTTCTCCGTGCGCGGGCGCTGGTAGCCGGTGTGCTCCGGCTTGGGCGCGGGGCGCGGCTTTTTCGGCTTGGGCTCCGCCGGCGCAGCGGCAGCCGCTTCCGCGACCGCCTGATGCAGAATCTCCTCGCGGTCGGGCGCGTCGGACGGCGGCGCATAGTCGTCCGCCTCGGCGCGCACCGCGTGCACTGGGCAAACGATATCCAGCTCGCGCCGGATGCGCGCTTCCAGATGGCGCAGGGCGTTTGCAAAGTGCTTTTCGCTCACCTCGTCCATCGGGATATACAGCGCGTTCCCCTCGTATTTCCACTTCTTGCAGTCAAGCAGGCCGCGCGCGGACGGCATGCGGTACGCCATGTCGTCATACAGCGAACGGATGTACTCGTTTGTCAGCCCGTCCGGCATCGAATAGCGCGGCTCGATGCACACACGGTCGAGGCCATACTGCTTTGCGATCTGCTTTTCCGCCTTGGCGATGGTTTTGCGGCTGACCACATGGGAAAGCCCCAGCTCGACCACCATCACCGTGTTATTATCCCCAAAAGCGAGAGAACGCACCTCGCCCGCGGCGAGGTGCTGTTCTTCTGCGATGCCTTTGCAGTTTCCGAAAATATCAATGAGCTTTCCAGCCACTGTTACTCTCCTTCAAAATGCGCGATTTCATCCATGAGTGCGTCCACCAGCTGCTCCTGCGGCACTTTTTTGATGATCTCCCCCTTGCGGAAGATCAGGCCGACGCCGTCGCCGCCCGCGATGCCGAGATCGGCTTCGCGCGCCTCGCCCGGCCCGTTGACCGCGCAGCCCATGACCGCGACCTTGAGCTTCTTTCCCTGCATGGCCATGCAGCGCTGCTCGACCTCTTTCGCAATGCCGATCAGGTCGATGCGCGTGCGCCCGCAGGTCGGGCAGGACACGACGTTGATGCCCTCCTCCGCGCGGCCGACGGCTTTGAGGATCGCCTTTGCCGCATAGACCTCCTTGACCGGATCGTCGGTCAGGGATACGCGGATTGTGTCGCCCACGCCGAGCGCGAGCAGGCCGCCGATCCCTGCCGCGGACTTGATGGTGCCCATATACTCGGTGCCCGCCTCGGTCACGCCGAGGTGGAGCGGGTAGTCGGTCTTTTTGCCTGCGAGCAGATAGGCCTGCATGGTGTCCGGCACAGAGGAGGACTTGATCGAGATGCAGATATCGTCAAACCCGCAGTCGTTCAGCAGTCCGACGTGATAGAGCGCAGACTCGACCATCGCCTCCGGCGTCGGGCCGCCGAACTTCTCGAGGATATGCTTTTCCACCGAGCCGGAGTTGACGCCGATGCGGATCGGGATGTGGCGCGCCTTCGCCGCCTGCACGACCGCGTGCACGCGGTCCGCCCCGCCGATGTTGCCCGGATTGAGCCGGATCTTATCCACGCCCGCCTCAATGGACGCGAGCGCGAGCCGATAGTCAAAATGGATATCCGCCACGACCGGGATAGGCGAGCCGGCGCAGATCTCACGGAGCGCTTCGGCCGCCTGCGCGTCCGGCACCGCACAGCGCACGATGTCGCAGCCCGCATCCGCCAGCGCGCGGATCTGCGCGAGCGTCGCTTTCGCGTCGCGCGTATCCGTATTGGTCATGGATTGAATCGCGACCGGTGCGCCGCCGCCGATGAGCACGTCACGCACCTTGATTTGTTTTGTCTGTTTCATATCCTGTCCCTTCCTTTGCCTGCTGCGGAACCTGCCGCATTTTACTGGATCAGACGCAATATATCCTGTCCCGTCACGTAAACCATCAGCGCGAGCAGCAGCATCAGCCCTGCCGCGTGGATATAACCCTCGTATTTCGCCGGCACCGGCTTGCGGCGGATACCTTCCAGAATGAGGAACACCAGCCGTCCGCCATCCAGCGCGGGCAGCGGCAGCAGGTTCATCACGCCGAGGTTGATCGAAATAAACGCCACGAGCTGCAAAAATGCTGAAATGCTGTAGCTTGCCGTGGTCGCCATGACCTCCGCCACGCCGACCGGACCGGAAAGCTGGTCCACACCGACCTGACCGGTCACGAGCATGCCGAGACTTGCCCAAACCATGCGCGCGTAGTTGACCGACGTGCGCACCGCCATACTGATATGCATGCCGATGCTGTCCGGCTGCTCGGCGAAGGTCAGGCCGATCATCTTGCGGCCCCCCTCGCCCTCGATCGTGGGCTCCAGCGTGACCGCGGGCAGCGTGATCTTTTCGCCATCCCGACGCACCACGACCTCATAGGTCGTATCCGCGCCGCGCGCGAGCGCGACCTCAAAATCGCTGCGCATCAGGATGTTGTAGCCGTCCACCTCGAGGATCTCGTCCCCTGCCTGCAAACCGCCCGCTGCGGCGGCCGTGCTCGCAGGGGCAACGCTGTCGAGCGTCGAAACGATATAGCCGCCGTTCGGCCCGTTCGGCTGGATGACTGCCAGCACGATCAGAAAGCCGACCAGAAAATTCATCAGCGCGCCCGCCGCCACGATCAGCATGCGGCGCGGCAGGCTCGCCTTGCCGAAAGCGTGCGCGCTTTCGCTTTCTTCGTCCTCGCCCTCCATCACGCACGCGCCGCCGAAAGGCAGCAACTTGAGACAATACAGCGTGCCGTTATATTCCTTCTTGAGGAGCGTCGGCCCCATACCGATCCAAAACTCGTTCGCCTGTACCCCGCCGCGTTTGGCGGTGATAAAATGCCCGAACTCGTGCACGATAACCAGCATGCCAAACGCTAAAATAGCCAGAACAATTTGCAGCAAAGCAGTTCTCCTTTCAAGGGTTCATCCCAAATGTTATGCAAGCACCAACTCGCGGGCGGCGGCGTCCGCCGCAAGAACGCCGTCCAGTGTGATCTCCTTTTGGTAAGGGATATGGTCGAGTGCATACGCTACACGCGCAGCGATATCGGTAAAGCCGATCTGTCCCTCAAGGAACAGGCCGACCGCCGCTTCATTCGCGCCGTTGAGCACCGCGCCGCGATTCCCCTTTTCCGCCGCCGCGCGCCGCGCCAGCCCGAGCGCCGGAAACGCCTTGTCATCCGGCGCATAAAAGGTCAGCTTCGCGGCCTCCGACAGCGACAGACGCGGCACCTTACAGGGCACGCGCGCCGGCCAGGTCAGCGCATACTGGATGGGCAGGCGCATATCGGGCAGGCCGAGCTGCGCGATCATCGCGCCGTCGTCAAACTCGACCGCAGAGTGCACGATACTCTCGCGGTGCACAACAATTTCAATGTCCTCGGGTGCCATGTCATACAGCCACATGGCCTCGATCAGCTCCAGCCCCTTGTTCATCATGGTGGCGGAATCGATCGTGATCTTCGCGCCCATGTTCCAGTTCGGGTGCGCGAGCGCCTGTTCGCGCGTGACGTTTTTCATCTCATCCGCGGTTTTTCCAAAAAACGGGCCGCCGGACGCGGTCAGGATGATCTTTGCCAGCCGGTTGCCCTGCGCCGCCTGCGCGCACTGGAAGATCGCCGAGTGCTCGGAGTCCACGGGCAGGATCTTGACACCCTTTTCACGCGCCGCACGCATCACCAGCTCGCCTGCGCACACAAGCGTCTCCTTGTTCGCCAGCGCGATATCCTTGCCCGCGTCGATCGCGGCGAGCGTGGGCAGCAGGCCCACCATACCGACCACTGCGGTCACAACGATATCCGCGCCGCTCTCGGCGGCGCAGGCGGTCAGGCCGTCCATACCGGACAGCACGCGGATATCCGTATCCGCAAGCTTGACCTTCAGCTCACGCGCCGCAGCCTCATCAAACGCGCACACCATCTTGGGATGCAGCGCGCGCGCCTGTTCTTCCAATAAGTTTATGCGTTTATTCGTCGTCAATGCAACGACTTCAGCGTCCACCGATGGCAAAATATCGACAGTCTGCGTGCCGATCGATCCGGTCGAGCCCAAAATCGCAATTTTTTTCATATCAATTCTCCCAAATCCCACGAACCGGCGGTCCGAGGCAGTTTAAAGGATACGCACCGGCAGTGCGCTCCCGGTGCAGCTTGCAGTTCCATCGAAGTCCGGCTCTGCCGTACTCCGCTCCCGCTGCCCACAATGCAATGATTTCAAATTTGGAAATGGCCGCGCCATTCCCATCCAAACGCCCAGCTTTGCCGGGTGTTTGGATACCCCGACCCAGCCGCCCTGGGCGGCGCCGTTCAGGTATCGAACCTTGGTTTCTTCCGGAACCAAGGTTCGTATATAGGGGGCTTGTGAAGCCCCCTATACGGATTTACCAGATGATCCGGAACAAAATCTCCGCAAACGGCGCAACAAACAGCACGCTGTCAAACCGGTCGAGTACGCCGCCGTGCCCGGGAAAGATGTGTCCATAATCCTTGATGCCGGTCTGCCGCTTGATGACCGAGAACGCCAAATCGCCGATCTCACCCATCACCGCGCCGATGCCGCCGAGCAGCGCTGCCGCCCAAATCGGCATATCCAGATCGAGGAAGGTATTCATCAGCAATGCCGCGAGCATCACAAGCACCGCGCCGCCGACTACGCCGCCGACCGCGCCCTCGACCGTCTTTTTCGGGCTGACCACCGGCGCGAACTTATGCTTGCCGAAAAACATGCCGGCAAACAGCGCGCAGGTGTCCGCGCCCCATGCCGCAAGCAGCGGCAGCAGCACGATGAACTGCCCGATCTGGAAATCCGTATCCCCAATGGGATGAAAATCCATCTGGAAGATACGCAGCAGGCTGAGCATCAAATAGGGCACGATCAGCGCGCCGAAAAAGCCCCATGAAACCTGGGATATGTTCATGCTGTTATGAAATTTCAGCTCGATCGCAAACGAGCCGACCAGCAGCACAAAGATCAGCCCTTGTACGACGTCCTGCAAATCCAGCGGAAGAATGGTAAAATGCCCGACTGCCAGCCCCAGCGAAACCAGCAGGCACAGCAGCAGCTCCAACCGGTTGTGTACCAGCTTGGTCGAACCCAGCACCTCATAGGTGGCCAGCACACAGAGCGCCGCCACCGCGATCTCCACCACAATGGACGGAAACACATACAGCGCGAGCAGCACCAACACAAACCCGGCCACGCCGAACAATACTCTTGCTTTCATATCGTTACACCCCGATCATACGGATCATACTCCGCCAAACCGGCGGCTTCTTCTATTGAATGCGTCAATCGCCGCATCCATGTCGGCAGTCTTGAAATCCGGCCATAAAATATCGGTAAAATAATATTCCGCATAGGCGGACTGCCACAGCAGGAAATTGGACGTGCGGATCTCGCCGGACGGCCGGATAATCAGGTCCGGATCGGGCATGTGCGCGGTGTACAGGTGCGCGCTGATGGTATCCTCAGTGATATCCTCGGGCGCGAGCGTGCCTTCCCGCACCTCGCGCGCGATGGAGCGGACTGCGTTCTTGATCTCGTCGCGCCCGCCGTAATTGATGCACAGCGAGGCGGTCGCGGCGTCCGGCCCGAGCCGGTCGGCGATCTCGTCCACCTCGCGGATCTGCGCGCGGATGTCCTCGGGCAGCGGCGTGAGGTCGCCCAGCACGCGCACCGCCACACCGCGCTGGAACATGGTCTCCGCCGCTTCCTTCAGATAGCTGCGGAACAGGTTCATCAGCGCGTCCACTTCTTCTTTAGGGCGCTTCCAGTTCTCGGTGGAAAAGGCATAGACTGTAAAATACTGCACGCCGATATCCTTACAGTAGGTTGCGATCGTGCGGAACGTCTCCGCACCGACCTTGTGCCCCGCCTGCCGCGGCAGGCCGCGTTTTTTCGCCCAGCGGCCGTTGCCGTCCATGATGACCGCGATGTGCCGCGGCACCGGACGGTCCGCCGCCGGTATATTTTTTTTCTTTCTTGTGAACAGACCCAATCTGCTTCCCCCATGCAAAGGGGCGGCGATCCCGCCGCCCCCCGATCATCTTTTCTGCCAAAGCCATGCTTTGGCCCTCGCGCGCTCTGCGCGCATACAACAGAAAATTGACTGCAAGACAATTTTCATAAAAAGTCAGGACATGTGCCTGACTTTTTATTCTCCTGTCGGATTGCGGTTTCGCATGTCGGAACCACAATCCGACCCCGGCTGTATCCGGACACCCGCCGGTACAGCCGCCCTCGTTTGAAACCATGGTTTCAAACGCAGATATTATACTTCCGCCAGCTCCTTGGACTTTTTCGCGACCATTGCGTCGATCTCCTTGACGTACTTGTCGGTCAGCTTCTGCATTTTCTCTTCACCGTCGTGCAACTCGTCCTCGGTCATCTCGCTCTTTTTCTGCGCGGCCTTGAACTTGTCGATCGCATCGCGGCGGATGTTGCGCAGCGCGACCTTAGCCTCCTCGCCGGTCTTGGAAGCGCCCTTGATCAGCTCCTTGCGGCGCTCCTCGGTCAGCGGCGGGAAATTCAAGCGGATCTGCTTGCCGTCGTTCTGTGGGTTGATGCCCAGATCGGATACCTGGATCGCCTTCTCGATCGCCTTGAGGATTGAGCCGTCCCACGGCTGAATAGAAAGCGAACGCGGATCGGGCGTCGAGATCGCCGCTACCTGATTGAGCGGGGTCGGCGCGCCGTAGTACTCGACCGTGATCTTGTCCAGCACCGCCGGATTCGCGCGGCCCGCTCGGACGGCCGCCAGCTCCTTGGCGAGCACGTCGAGCGTTTTTTTCATTTTTTCTTCGTATGCGTTGAGCTGAGCCTTCATTTATTTTTCCTCCTCTACAATCGTGCCGATTTTTTCGCCGCAAACCGCACGATAAATATTCTCCGGGTCGGAAAGGGCGAATACCAGAATCGGGATATGGTTGTCCATGGACAGCGAGGTCGCGGTCGTATCCATCACGCCAAGCCCCTGATTGAGAACATCCATATAAGTAAGGCGGTCGTACTTCTTCGCATCCGGATTGACCGCCGGATCGGAATCGTACACCCCGTCCACGTTCTTGGCCAGCAGAATGACCTCCGCGCCGATTTCCGCCGCACGCAGCACCGCCGCCGTATCGGTCGAGAAAAACGGATTGCCCGTGCCGCAGCCGAAAATCACCACGCGGCCCTTTTCCAGATGGCGCGTCGCCTTCTGCCGGATGTACGGTTCCGCGATGCGGTTCATCTCGATCGCAGTCTGCACGCGCACCGGCACGCCGCGCTGCTCGAGCGCGTCCGCCAGCGCCAGCGCATTGATCGTGGTCGCCAGCATACCCATATGATCGGCGCGGGTGCGCTCCATCTTGCCGCCGCCGTCCTTGACGCCGCGCCAGAAGTTGCCGCCGCCAACGACCACGCCGATCTCACAGCCCGCTTCGTTGCATTTTTTGATAACGTCGCACACAGGGCCGATCACGTCGAAGTTCAGTCCAAAATGTTTATCGCCCGCAAGCGCCTCGCCGCTGATCTTGATCAGCACGCGCTTATATTTCTGAGTTTCCATTCTCCACACTCCTTGCTGCATATTCCCGTTTTTTATTTTACCCTATTATTGCCTGTTTTGCAAAGGGTTTTCACGAGATTTCGCCGAAATCCACCAATACGCCCGGAAATGACAGCACAGGTGCGGTGCCGGCGGCCGGAGACGCAAAAAAAGTCCCGCTCCTTGGAACGGGACTTTTCTGATTTCTCTGTTTACTTGAGAACGACCTCGCCGCCCAGACCGGTGTGCGCGGTGATGTACTCGCGGCCCATCTTGGCGTATTCAAACGGATTGGCCTTCGCCGGGTCCTGCTCAGCCTCGACCATGATCCAGCCGGTGTAGCCGGCCTTATCCAGCAGGTCGAATACCTTGTCGAACTCGACGCAGCCGTCCGGATCGCCCGGTACGGTGAACGCGCCTGCGCGGACTGCATCGAGGAAGGACCAGTGCTCCTGACGAGCCTTATCGACCAGCGGCATGCGCATGTTCTTCAGATGAACGTGGCCGACACGGTCAGCGAACTTCTCGAGCATCTTGACCGGATCCTCGCCTGCGAAGGTGAAGTGGCCGGTGTCGAAGCACAGGAATACGTACTTGGGATCGGTGTTCTCC
>DXDO01000197.1 GCA_019115425.1 Candidatus Agathobaculum merdigallinarum
GGCTCGCTGGCAACCGAGATGCGCCACCGCAACGAGGAGACCGGCAAGCTGGACGGCAAGTACTGCTGCACCGACTTCGGCAGGATCGGCGAAGGCTACGGCATGAAGGCGTTTTATGCCAAGACCCCGGAGGAGTTCCGCAAGGCGGTGCAGGATGCCAGAAAGGAGACCTGCTCCTGCATCATCGACGCAAAGGTCCTGCCCAAGACGATGGCGGAGGGCTATGAGTCCTGGTGGCACATCGGCGTGGCTTCGACCTCGAAGTCCGACGCGGTTAAGGAAGCACGTCAGCGCATCGACGACCACCTCGCAGAGGCGAGAATGTACTGAGGATTTTCAGACACAGCCGCCCGTTCAGAGCGGGCGGCTTTCTGTTACGTAAAAGCGAGAAAAAGGAGCAAAAAAACATGAAATACACGAGCAAAGGCCGGTTTGAGCAGGGCTATAACAAGATGATTTCCGCGGCCGAGAATCCAGAGATGATGGGCATGGAGTTCGGCGTTGTCAAGATGGCGGCGGGCGACGTGATGCACTTTGACTATGCGCAGGAGGTCGTTTACGACCTGCTCTCCGGCAAGGTATGCTTCGCATGGGACGGCAAGACCGAGACCGTAGAGCGCCGCGACTGCTTCCATGAGGGCGCGATCCAGCTGCACGTGCCGCAGAACACCAAGGTGACCATCACCGCGGAGACCGAGACCGAAGTCGCGGTTGCGCGCACCGAAAACAAACGCAGCTTCGAGGCCAAGCTGATGCGACCCGAGGACTGCCTGTGCGCCAACGAGGAGCGCGGCGCGGGCCAGATGAACGAGTGCTCCACCCGCATGGTGCGCACCTTCTTCGACCGCTCGAACTGTCCGGAGACCAACTTCTTCATCGGCGAGGTCGTGCACTTCCCAGGCAAGTGGTCCTCCTATCCGCCGCACCAGCATGTGGAGCCGGAGATGTACTACTACAAGTTCCTGCCGGAGAACGGCTACGGTCTGGCGGAGTACGGCGACGACGCTTATAAGGTAAAGCACAACGACCTGACCGGCATGCCCGCGAACGTGACCCACTCGCAAGCGGCGGCGCCCGGCTATGCGGAGTACTACCTGTGGTGCATCCGTCTGCAGGACGATCAGGATATCATCACCACCACCGTTAAGGAATACGAGTGGGTGACCGCACCGGACGCGAAGTACTTCCCAGATATCTAATGTAAGGGGGCCTATAAAATGAAAGCCTTTCAGCTGATTCCGTCCATTGCGGAATATGCGAATTTTGCGGCGCTGGCAAGCGAGATGAACCTCGGCGCGCGCGACCTGATCCTGACCAACGAATACATCTATAATCCCACGATCGCCGCTCTGGATCTGGGCTGCCGCACCTGCTTCCAAGAGAAGTACGGCGCAGGTGAGCCCACCGACGTGATGGTGGACGCGATTCTGGACGACCTGCGCGGCAAGGAGTATGACCGCATTGTAGCGGTCGGCGGCGGCACGGTCATCGATATCGCGAAGGTGCTGACCGTGGCGCGGCCGACCGACTGCATCGATGACCTGTACGACCGCATGGCGTCGCTCCACAAGGAGCACCCGCTGATCATCGTGCCCACCACCTGCGGCACGGGCAGCGAGGTGACCAACATTTCGATCATCAACCGCACCACCAAGGGCGTCAAGGTCGGTCTGGTATCGCCCGCGATGTTCGCGGATGAGGCGGCGCTGGTTCCGGCGATGCTGGCGAGCCTGCCGTATCCGGTGTTTGCGACCTCGTCCATCGACGCGATGGTGCACGCGGTGGAGAGCTACCTCAGCCCGAACGCCTGCCCGATCAGCGAGCTGTTCTCGGAGAATGCCTTGCAGCTCATTCTGCGCGGCTGGAAGGACGCGGTCGCGTCCGGCAGCAAGGACGGCTGGAAAAAGCACGCGCTGGACTTCCTGCGTGCATCCAACTTTGCAGGCATCGCGTTCGGCCATGCGGGCTGCGCGGCCGTGCACGCGATGGCGTATCCGCTCGGCGGCGTGCACCACATCCCGCACGGGCAGGCCAACCAGCTGATATTTGCGGACGTGATGCGCAAATATCAGGAAAAGAAGCCGATCGGCAAGCTGAACCAGCTGGAAGAGCTGCTGGCGAAGGAGCTGGACGTGGAGCCGGTGTTTGCGCTCGAAAAGCTGTACGCCCTGATGGACGACGTGCTCGAAAAAGGCCCGCTGCATGCGCACGGGGTCACGGCGGAGGAGCTGCCGGACTTTGCGCATAACGTCATCGAGACACAGCAGCGCCTGCTGGGCAACAACTATGTGGAACTGAGCGAACAGGATATCCTTGCGATCTACCGCGCTGCATTTTAAGCGGGAGGGACAGGGATGGATTGGAGAACTTATTATAAGGAACACACCATGACGCCCGAACAGGCGGTCAGCGTCATCCACGACGGCGACCGCGTGGTGTTCGGCCACGCGGTGGGCGAGCCGATCATCTTCCAGCGCACGATGGCGCGCATGGCGGAGCAGTTCCATAACGTCGAAGTGGCGCACATGGTCTACCTCGGCTCGGGCGACTATCTGCAGCCCGGCATGGAGAGCCACTTCCGCCACAACGCGCTGTTTGTGGGCGGCGCGGCGCGGGGGCCGATCGCGGAGCACCGCGCGGATTATACGCCCGCCTTCTTCTCGGATGTGCCCCGCATGTTCCGCGACGGCACGCTGCCGGTGGATGTGTTCGCGTTTACCTGCTCGCCTCCGGACGAGCGCGGATATGTGTCGCTCGGCCTGTCCTGCGACTACGGCGTGCAGGCGGTCAAGTCCGCCAAGACCGTGATCGCAGAGGTCAATCCGAACATGCCGCGCACCTTCGGCGAAAGCTTTGTGCATGTCAGCGAGATCGACGGCTTCTTTTGCTCGTGGGAGCCGTTGCCCGAGTCGCCCCCAGCGAAGATTTCCGAGGAGGACCAGCAGATCGGCAAGTACATTGCTGATTTCGTGCGCGACGGCGACTGCCTGCAGCTGGGCATCGGCGCGCTGCCGGACGCGGTGTGCTCGTTCCTCGGGGATAAAAAGGATCTCGGCCTGCATACCGAGATGATCTCGGACGGCGTGCTGCCGCTGCTCGAGAGCGGTGTGATCAACGGCAGCCGCAAGCAGCGCGACGCGGGCAAGGTGTGCGTCACCTTCCTGATGGGCACGCGCAAGCTGTATGACTATGTGGACAACAACCCGATGATCTGCATGCTGCCGGTTGACGTGTGCAATAACCCGGCGGTCATCTCGCAGAACGACAACGTGGTTTCCATCAACTCCTGCGTCGAGGTGGATCTGCAGGGCCAGGTGTGCGCGGAAGCGATCGGACTGCGCCAAATCTCGGGCATCGGCGGCCAGATGGACTTTGTGCGCGGCGCAAACCTGTCCAAGGGCGGGCGTTCGATCATCGCACTGCATTCGACCACCAAGGACGAGTCGGTTTCCAAGATCGTGACTACCATCACAACAGGCGGTCCAGTCACCACCAGCCGCTGCGACGTGAACTACATTGTGACCGAATACGGTGTCGCGCAGCTGCGCGGCCAGACACTGCGCGTGCGCGCCAAGCGCCTGATCGCGATCGCGCATCCCAAGTTCCGCGCCGAGCTGGCAGAGGAATACGAGCGCCGCTTTGGGGAAAAGCTCTCTGCCTGAGGCGCAAAACCGTTTATCGGGGATACGCGCCGGATGCAGGTTTGATAAAAGTGATCCGTTCCAATCTCCTCAAACTGCATACCGGCGCTTTGCCATATGAGATAGCCATATCCATAGCGAATAGAGCGACACCTGCCTTGCGGTTTTGTCTGTACAATCCTGCCGTACCGCAGGCCAGCTCTGTTCGCTTCTTTTTTCTTCTTATATATCCTTTGCCGAACGCTTGAGAAGTGGTCATCCCGCCTTGACCCGCCACGCACTGCGTGGTAAAATGACCTTGTGTCATCAAATCCCAGCAAAGGAGTTGTATAATGAAAATTGAAACCCAATGCCTGCATGAGGGCTATAAGCCCGAAAACGGCGGCCCGGGCGTCATGCCCATCGTCCAGTCCACCACCTACCGCTTTGACTCGACCGAACACATTGCCGGCCTGTTCGATATGCCGACCGAGTTTATGTACTCGCGCTTTGCCAACCCGACCTGCGACGCGGTCGAAAAGAAGATCGCCGCGCTCGAGGGCGGCGCGGGCGCAATGCTGACCAGTTCGGGACAGGCGGCTTCCATGATCGCCATCCTCAACCTGTGCTCGGCGGGCGACAGCTTTATCGCGGCCTCCACCATCTACGGTGGCACGATCAACCTGTTCGGCGTGACGCTCAAAAAGCTGGGCATCGAGTGCATCTGGGCAGATGCGGAAGCGGACGAAGAGGAGATTCAGAAGCTGTTTAAGCCCAACACCAAGGCTGTTTTCGGCGAAACGCTTGCCAACCCCGCGCTGACCGTGTTTGATATCGAGAAGTGGGCGAACATCGCGCACAAGAACGGCGTGCCGCTCATCATCGACAATACCTTTGCGACCCCGATCCTGTGCCGCCCGATCGAATTCGGCGCGGATATCGTGATCCACTCCACCACAAAATATATGGACGGCCATGCCGTGCAGGGCGGCGGCGTGATCGTGGACAGCGGCAAGTTCGACTGGAATGCATCGGGCAAGTTCCCAGACTTCACCGAGCCGGACGAGAGTTACCACGGCGTTGTCTACACCCGCGACTTCGGCAACATGGCTTATATCATCAAGGCGCGCATGCAGCTGATGCGCGATTTCGGCTGCTATCCGGCGGCGCACTCCGCGTTTTTGCTCAACCTCGGCCTGGAAACCCTGCCCGTGCGCATGAAGCAGTACTGCGAGAACGCGCTGACCGTGGCAAAGCACCTGCAGGCATCGGACAAGATCGCGTCCGTGCGTTACCCCGCCCTGCCGGGCAACGAGCACTACGAACGCGCGCGCAAGTATCTGCCGCTCGGCACCTCGGGCGTCATGTCGATCGACATCAAGGGCGGCCGCGCGCCGGCGATGAAGTTCATGGACAGCCTGAAGCTCGCCTGCAACGAGGTACATGTGGCGGATATCCGCACCTGCGTGCTGCATCCGGCTTCTGAGACGCACCGCCAGCTGACTGACGAGCAGCTCGTCGCCGCGGGCATCGAGCCGGGCCTTGTGCGCCTGTCGGTCGGTCTGGAGAACGTCGAGGACATCATCGCGGATCTGGATCAGGCGCTCGCCCAGCTGGACTAAAGCAGCGCTCTGATGGAGACCGTTACTGTAAACTGGAGGTTTTAGTATGCGTATCCGGTCGATCGAACCCGTTGACCGCGATTACTTTATCCGCAGCGTGAATGAATTTTATCATTCTCCTGCTGTGTGCCACGAGATCTCGCCGCGCAATGCCGAGCGCACGTTCGAACTGCTCATGCACGGCTCCCCTTACGCGGACTGCCTGATCGCCGAGGATGAGGACGGCGCGCCCTGCGCCTATCTGCTGCTTGCGCTCACCTGGTCGAACGAAGCGGGCGGATTGTGCGTCTGGATGGAGGAGCTGATGGTGAACGAATCCATGCGCGGTAAAGGGATTGGCAGCAGAATGATCGCCGCTGTGCATGAAAAATATAATAATGCCGCGCGCTACCGTCTGGAAGTCACGGAGGACAATCCTCGCGCGGCTGCGCTGTATCGCACGCTGGGCTTTGAGGATCTGCCTTACCGGCAGATGCTTATCGATACGCCCTTGCAGTAAAATCTATTTGGATGTACCGCTCACAAGCAGTCTCTGTGTGCCGTGAACGGGGTGCATCATTTGTTTTTGGTGTCAAAGTACGAATGTAAATGCTGTTTTTTGCAAAACGGCTGTTTGGCATTCAATACGCGCTGAAGGAGCGGCTCTTCGGAGCCGCTCCTTTGCTGTTTTACAGAATTTGACTGCCGCAAATGAGCGGCGTGATTTAACCGATTTGTTGTTGTTTCTCCCACCAACGCAGTATATAATAGAAAAGGCATAATACGTCGAAAAAAGGCGGGTGCGCTGCTCGCCGCTTGTTGTGTACATTGTATGATATTCTTGATTTGCGCATATATAAATAGCGAAAAAGGGGAAGATTATGTTGGACATCCGGACAAAAAAAGCGAAGAAAGGAGTGCATGCGGTGAAGAAAGCAGAAAAGACAGCCGCACCCAAAGCGAAGAAAAAGACTTTTCGTGTGCCGCTGGCGGCAAAAATCGCGGGCGGTGTGCTGGCGCTGCTGTTGGTCGCACTGTGTGCGTTTACCTATCTGTATCCGTATGTGTTCCCGGGTGTGACGGTGGGTTCGATTTCGGTCAGCGGGCTGAGCCGCAGCGACGCCGAGGAAAAAATCCGGCGAGAGGGGCCGACACTGTACGAGGGAGAGGACGTATCGGTCAAGATTTATGAAACGACCTACGATATTCCGGTTGACGACGTGCTGCAAAATGTGGACAGCGCACAATCCGCGGAAAACGCCTTTTCGGTCGGCCGCCGGGGCAATCCCTTCTCCCGCATGTGGAATGTGGTGAAGGCGGCGGTCGGCAAAAACGAAGCGCAGATGGCGGCAACCGTAGATGAGGAGGGCTTGACAAAGGCGCTGGAGGACATTGCCGCCGAGGCACTGACCGAACCGGTCGAGCCGACATGGGAGATCGGCACGGATACCATGACCATTTATGCAGGCAAACCGGGCGTCAACTTTGATGCCAAGGCGATTGAGCAGGTGCTCGCTGAAAAGATCCGGCTGATGGATTTTGCACCGTATGAAGTATCGGTCGAGCTGAGCGAAATCCCCCCGATCGATATTGACAAGATCGCCGAACAGGTCATCGGCGATCCTGTCAGCGCAACCGTCAGCAAGGAGGACGGCAAAACCATCATTCCGGAAAAGGTGGGCGTACAGTTTGATGTAGAGGAGGCGCGCGGCATCATTGGCGACGGCTCCGCAGCGTCCTACACCATTCCGGTTACCACGACGGCGGTCAAAGTGACGGCAGCCGATCTTGAGGAAAAGCTGTTTCGTGATACGCTGGCCAGCTGTTCGACCAATCTGAGTGAGAGCAACGTGCCGCGCACTAATAACGTCCGTCTGGCATCCGCCGCAATCAACGGCACGATCCTCAATCCGGGCGATGAGTTTTCTTACAACGATGTGGTTGGCGAGCGCACGCCCGAGCGAGGTTACCAGTCTGCGGGCGCGTACTCGGGAAATGAGATCATCGACGAGGTCGGCGGCGGTGTGTGCCAGCCATCGTCCACCCTGTATATGGCCGTGCTGCGCGCGGATCTGGAGGTAACGGAGCGCGTCAACCACTCGTTTACGGTCAGCTACACCCCTCTGGGCGAGGATGCGACCGTTTCCTGGGGCGGGCCGGACTTCAAGTTCAAGAACAACACGGATTATCCGGTTAAAATTTTGGCGGAACAGACGGACGGGCAGATGATCATGACCATCGTCGGCACCAAGACGAGCGATAAAACCGTATCCACCCGAACCGAGGTGCTGGAGACCTATTCGCCGCAGCGCATCGAGAAAAAGGATAATTCCATGAAGGTCGGGGAGACCCGCAAGGCAGTCAGCGGTATCACAGGATACTCGACCCGCACGTATAAGATCATCACCGAAAACGGGCAGACGACCGAGGTGCTGGCAAACACCTCCAATTATATCAAGCGCGACGAGGTCGTATACGTCGGCACGATCCAGCCGACGCCGGCGCAGCCGGAAACGCCGCCCGCGGAAACACAGCAGGAAGAGACGCAGCAGCCGGAAAGCGGCGTGCAGCAGGGCGAAAGCCAGCCGTCCGGGCAGGCGGCGGAAGGGACAACATAAGCATCAGTGCGGCCGGATGACCGGCGGGAGGGCAAGCAATGAACACAGAATTTACCGCGCAGGTGCGTAAGGCGGTCAAACGGGAATGTAAAGCGCGCGTTCTGGAGAACTGGAGCCGCTGCATAGGCATTCGGGTTTTGTATACGGTGCCGTTTGTGCTGTTAGCGGTTATCCAGTATCTTGCGCTGTTTGGCAGGGCGTTTTCCATGATCGTGCAGGGATACACGGATGAATACCGGATCGGGCTGGCGATTATGCAGGGAATGAACACCGTGTGGGTGGTCCTGTTCCTCGCGCTGCTGATTGGCGGTCCGCTGCAATACGGCATCATGCAGTTTTACATCCGCTTGCGGCGCGGCGAAAAGCCTTCCGTGAGCACGCTGCTTGCGCCGTTTTTCTCCCTGCATTCCCTTTGGACAGGGATCAAAATGGGCTGCTGTCTGGCTTTTCGCGCGATGCTTTGGATGATCGGGCCGACAGTCATTTATACGCTTGCCGTCATGTCGGCGGCGCTCCGAGCAGCCGTCTCCGGCAGGCTGTTGTCGGAAGAAACACTGATTTTGTCAGGGCTGATATACGGTATTGTGCTGGTTCTGATCGAGATCAAGCTGTTGACCTACCATGCCGGCTGGGTTGTGCTGCACGATCAGGGAGAAGGCAGCGTGTGGGATGCATCGGGAAATGCGTCGCGCGTGTTCAGTGGACAGTATGGCAAGCTGCTGGTATTTCAGCTCAGCTTTTTCGGCTGGCACATTCTGCGGGCTGGGATTTGGGGGCTGAGCCTGGGGATTGCAGCCGCTGGGCTGAACATCCTTCCGTTTGGAACAGGGATGGCGGTATTCGTGCTGGCGCTGGTGGCGGCGCTGTGCCTGGATATCGTATTGGGCAGTTTTGTGACCGCCTATGTCAACACCTCGTTTGTCGGCATGTATGAATATCTTGCCGCGCCTGTCGGGGCGCCGCGCTTCCCACCTGAGGACTCCGAACTGTAAGAAAAAAGCCGCGGCGGTTGGATACTGCCGCGGCTTTTGCGCGCTTGACAGGCAAATGCTGCAATGCTATAATGAAACCGTTATAGGCAAACAGCGATGAAAAGGAAAGTACGGCGCGAAAAACGGCAAAGCGAATTCCGGACGGTGCGAGCGGAATGCGGGACGCGCGGCGGAAAATGGCCTTGGAGCTCTGCACCGAGCCGCGAAAGACGCGGTAAGGCTGCGGCGGGGGATTCCCGTTATTGGATCGGGGTATGGCAGTACCCGTTGAGGCGCGCCGCCGCGAGGGGCGCGTGAAGCAAGGTGGTAACACGGAAGCAGTAGGCTCTCGTCCTTGAATGGAAATCCATTCGGGAGGAGGGCTTTTTTGATGGAGATTTTGCTCCGGCCGTGGCGCGAAGCGGATGCTGCGGCGTGTGCTGTGCTGGCAAACGACGAGGGCGTTGCCGCCAACCTGCGCGACGTGTTCCCGCATCCATATGCCGAGCAGGACGCGCGCGATTTTATCGCGCTGTGCCTTGCGGCAGACCCGGACGAGGCGCTGTTCCGCGCGATCGAGGTGGACGGTGCGTTCGCCGGGAGCGTTACGCTCACGCGCGGCCCAGATGTTGCCCGCAAAAGCGCTGAGCTGGGCTACTGGTTCGGCAGGCCGTTCTGGGGAAAAGGCATTGCGACCGAGGCCGTGCGGCAGATGTGCATGCTCGGCTTTGCAGAGTGGGATATCGTGCGCATCTTTGCTGAGCCGTTCAGCCGCAACCGTGCGTCCTGCCGCGTGCTCGAGAAAAACGGCTTTCAGCATGAAGGGACAAAGCGGCTGAGCGTCTGCAAGCGCGGGAAATTGATGGACAGCGAGTTGTATGCCCTGATAAAAACAAGATAATCCACGCAAAATGAAAATAAAGGAGAGCAAACCATGGACAAGAAACCCTATTATATCTCGACGGCGATCGCCTACACCTCGGCGAAGCCGCACATCGGCAACACCTATGAGATCGTGCTGGCCGATGCGATCGCGCGCTACAAGCGTATGACCGGCTACGACGTATACTTCCAGACCGGCACGGACGAGCATGGCCAGAAGATCCAGGAAAAGGCCGAGGCTGCGGGCATCACCCCGCAGCAGCATGTGGACAACGTCGCGGGACAGGTCAAGGAGATCTGGGACCTGATGAACACCACTTATGACAAGTTCGTCCGCACCACCGACCCCATGCACGAGAAAAAGGTGCAGAAGATCTTCAAAAAGCTGCACGATCAGGGCGATATCTACAAGGGCAGCTACAAGGGCAAGTACTGCAAGCCCTGCGAGTCCTTCTGGACCGAGAGCCAGCTGAAAGACGGCTGCTGTCCGGACTGCGGCCGTCCGGTCATGGACGCGGAGGAGGAAGCCTACTTCTTCCGCATGAGCAAGTACGCCGACCGCCTGATGAAGCACATCGAGGAGCATCCCGAGTTCATCCAGCCGGAGAGCCGCAAGAATGAGATGGTCAACAACTTCTTAAAGCCCGGTCTGCAGGACCTGTGCGTGTCCCGCACCTCGTTCTCGTGGGGCATTCCGGTGGATTTTGACCCGGGCCATGTGGTCTACGTCTGGCTGGACGCGCTGACCAACTATATCACCTTCTGCGGCTACGATCCGGACGGTAATCACGACGAGCACTATAAGCGTTTCTGGCCCGCAGACGTGCACCTGATCGGCAAGGATATCATCCGCTTCCACACCATCTACTGGCCGATCTTCCTGATGGCGCTCGGCGAGCCGCTGCCCAAGCAGGTATTCGGCCACCCGTGGCTGCTCGTGGGCGAGGGTAAGATGAGCAAGTCGCTCGGCAACGTGATCTATGCGGACGATCTGGTGCGCCTGTTCGGCGTGGACGCGGTGCGCTACTATGCGCTGCACGAGATGCCATTTGCGAACGACGGCGTGATCTCCTATGAGCTGATCTGCGAGCGCATCAACTCCGATCTGGCAAACGTGCTGGGAAATCTGGTCAACCGCACGATCGCCATGACCAAGAAGTATTTTGACGGCATCATCCCGGCCCCGGCCGAGGCCGAGCTGGTGGACGACGAGCTCAAGGCGGTCGCGTTCGGCCTGCCTGCGGCAGTCGAGAAGCGCATGAGCGACCTGCACGTTGCGGACGCGATCGACGAGGTATTCACCCTGCTGCGCCGCTCGAACAAGTATATCGACGAAACTATGCCGTGGGCGCTCGCCAAGGACGAGAGCAAGAAGGCGCGCCTGGGCACGGTGCTGTACAACCTGCTGGAGTCCATCCGCTTTGCGGCGACCATGCTGAAGCCCTATCTGCCGGATACCGCGGACAAGATTTTTGCCCAGCTGAACGTTGAGAACAAGGGCGTGGAGAGCCTTTCGTCCTTTGACGGCATGCAGGCGGGCAGCAAGGTGGGCGAGGCGTCCATCCTGTTCGAGCGCATCGACATCCCGAAGAAGCTCGCGGAGATCGAGGAGGAGAACAAGGCAAAGAGGCAGCCGGAGAAGCCCGCTGTGACCTTCCTGCCGGACATCCCGTTTGACGATTTCTGCAAGGTCGACATGACCGTGTGCAAGGTGCTCGCATGCGAGAACGTCAAGAAGAGCGAGAAATTACTGAAATTCCAGCTGGATGACGGCACGGGCACGCCGCGCCAGATCCTGTCCGGCATTGCCAAGTACTACAAGCCCGAGGAGCTTGTCGGCAAGACAGTCGTCGCGGTCACCAACCTGCCGCCGCGCAAGATGATGGGGCAGGAGTCGAACGGCATGCTGCTGTCCGCGGAGAAGGACGACAAGCTGACCCTGCTCATGCTGGACGACAGCATTGCGGCGGGATCCAAGCTCTGCTGACGCGGGTATAGGGGGCTTCAAAAGCCCCCTATATACGAAAGGCGGTTCCGAAAGAAACCGCCTTTCGATACCCGAATGACGCGGCCCAAGGCCGCTGGGGCGGGGTATCCCAACGCCCGGCAAAGCTGGGCGTTGGGATGAAAATTGCCGCTTTGCGGCAATTTTCTGTTTGTATGCGCGGCAGGGCCGCGTATTTTGCGGAGGGATAGATATGCCATATCGGTATGAATATGTATCGCTGCATACGGGCGGCGGTTTCTGGTTCGATAATGCAAGCTGTGAACATCGTGAGATCATTGCCCGGTATGCAGCAAACGGCTGGCGGTATATCGGCTTTGTGCCAACACAGTTTTCCGGCGAGGGAGGCATCAAGGAAATCGACCTAGTCTTTGAAAAGCCTGAGGAACAGGCGGAATAGGCAGTAAGGAGACCCATGCATAAAAAATACTTCTTTTTTGATGTGGACGGCACGCTGGCCAGCGGCCTGACGACCATCATGCCGGAGAGCGCAAAGCGCTGTGTTGCGCGGCTGCGGGAAAACGGCCATTTCACCGCCCTGGCGACCGGGCGTTTGCAGGCTTCTGCGGCAGTGGTCGCGGAGCGGTACGGTTTTACCCATTTTGTGGCGGACGGCGGTTACAGCCTGACGCTGGACGGCAAGGTCATCGAGATGGAAGGACTGCCCGTGGCGGACTGCATTTCGTTTATTGACAGGCTCGAGGCGGCGGGCATCCCGTGGGCGGTCACGACCGGCAACGAGCGCCTCTGCATCACGCCGGACGCGCGCTATCTGGATGTCGCGCCGGACAACTACTTCCCGGTCCGGGTGGACCCGTCGTTCGACTATCACAGGATGGACCGGCTGTACAAGGTCAATTTTGCCTGCGCGCCGGAGGACGAGAACAAGATCGACTTCGGCGGCCTGCCGACCGTGCGATATAACCACGACGTGCTGTTCATTGAGCCGACCGAAAAGCAGCGCGGCATCCGGCGCATGCTGGATATCCTGGGCGCGGCGGATGAGGACGCCATTGTGTTCGGCGACGGCACGAACGACGTCTGCATGTTCGGGCAGGGCTGGTTTTCGGTTGCCATGGGCAACGCCTGCGACGCGCTCAAGGCCAGGGCGGACTACATCACCGACGCGGTCGATCAGGACGGGCTGTGGAACGCCTGCAAGCATTTCGGATGGATTTGATAAAGGAGAAGGCAAATGCTGTTTGACACCCATGCGCATTATGATGATAAGCGCTTTGACGAGGACCGGGACGCGCTGCTGTCCTCCATGCCTGCGAACAACGTAGGGCTGATCCTCAACCCGGGCTGCGATGTGGATTCTTCGCGCAAGGCGGTCAGCTATGCGCGCAAATACCCGTTTGTGTACGCCGCAGTGGGCATCCATCCGGAAAATATCGACGAAAACTGGGAAAATGACCTTGGGCGTATCCGGGAACTGGCGCAGACCGAGCCTAAAGTACGGGCGATCGGGGAGATCGGCCTGGACTACTATTGGGAGAAGGACGAGCGCGCCCGCGCGCGGCAGCAGGTCGTATTCGCGCGGCAGATGGAACTGGCGCGCGAGCTGGGCAAGCCGGTCATTGTGCATGACCGCGACGCGCACGGCGACTGCATGGAGATCACGCGCCGCTATCCCGGCGTGACAGGCGTGTACCACTGCTACGCGGGCAGCGTGGAGCTGGCGCGCGAGCTGCTGAAGCTGGGGTATTACCTGTCCTTCACCGGCGTGATCACCTTCAAGAATGCGCGGCGCGCGATCGAGGTGATCCGCGAGGCGCCGATCGACCGGCTGATGGTCGAGACCGACGCGCCCTACATGGCGCCTGAGCCCTACCGCGGCCGCCGCAATTCCTCACTGTATGTCCACCGCATGGCGGAGACCATCGCTGAGGTCAAGGGGATGGACGCGGCAGAAGTGGAACGCATCACGACCGAAAACGGCAAGCGCCTGTTTGGAATTTCCTGACGAAAAATTGTGGATTGTCCTTGACAGGCGTACCGGATTCCGGTATAATATACTTCGTCGTCAGGACAGGCTGACGGCGGAACCCGGGGGCGTAGCTCAGCTGGGAGAGCGTTTGACTGGCAGTCAAGAGGTCATGGGTTCGATCCCCACCGTCTCCACCAATCAGAAAAAGGCATCCGTTTGGGATGCCTTTTTGTTTTGCCTGCCGCAAAGAAAAAGCAGAAGCCCCGCGCGCCTTTCCGGGCACGCGGGGCTTTTGCTATGTTAGGGGAGGTATGAAATGATAAGCGAACGGCGGTTGCCGTTTCACCTCATCAGCGCTGGATACGGCCCGAGCCGTCGCCGCCGGCGAGCTTCTCGACCTCGGAGACGGTGACCATGTTGTAGTCGCCCTCGATGGTGTGCTTGAGTGCGGAAGCCGCTACCGCGAACTCGACTGCTTCCTGCGTGCTCTTGCCGTTCAGCAGGGCGTAGATCAGGCCGCCGCCGAAGGAGTCGCCGCCGCCGACGCGGTCGATGATGCGCAGCTCGTACTTCTTGGAGAAGCAGTACTCGCCGGTCTTTGCGTCGAACAGCATTGCGCTCCAGCCGTTGTCGGACGCAGAGTGGGACTCGCGCAGGGTGATGGCAACCTTCTCAAAGCCGAACTTGTCAGCCAGCTGCTTGGCAACCGACTTGTAGCCTTCGTGGTTGATCTCGCCCGCGTAAATATCGGTCGCCTCGGCCTCAATGCCGAATACGTCCTTTGCGTCCTCCTCGTTGGAGATGCAAACGTCAACATACTGGCACAGGTCGGTCATCGCCTCGCGCGCCTGCTCGCGGGTCCAGAGCTTGCCGCGGTAGTTCAGGTCGCAGGAGATCTTGACGCCGTGCGCCTTGGCTACCTGGCAGGCCTCGCGGCAGATGTCGACCACATTCGGGCCGAGCGCCGGGGTGATGCCGGTGAAGTGGAACCAGTCCACGCCCTCGAAGATCTTGTTCCAGTCAAAGTCAGCGGTGGTCGCTTCCTGGATCGCGGAGTGCGCGCGGTCGTAGATGCAGACCGAGCCGCGCTGGGAAGCGCCCTTCTCGTTGAAGTAGATACCGATGCGGTCGCCGCCGCGGACGATCATGCTGGTGTCCACGCCGTAGCGGCGCAGGGAGTTGACAGCCGCCTGGCCGATGGCGTGCGCCGGCAGCTTGGTGAC
>DXDO01000198.1 GCA_019115425.1 Candidatus Agathobaculum merdigallinarum
ATATACGCTACACTGGTCTTGCTTTGGTTTCTGATTCATAAACTAAGCCTAAAGCAAAAAGAGCGGCAGGGCAACCCTTTTCTGGGGCGTCCTGCCGTTCTTTTTGCTTAGACCTATTTTGCAACAGGCCCCAGTACGTCTAAAAAGTCTTTCGCGCGAAGCGCGCATCAAATGGGAAATTGCGGCGAGCCGCAAATTCGATCGGAAGCGTGGTTCCGATCGAGGGGCTCCTTTGTAAACAGATTGAAAATTGCGCCTTGCGGAACTTGTTTTGCGGGGACAGGCTTGTTATACTAAAATAAAAAGATGTTTTAGGAGTGCATCGCACATGACGGCCGACCAATTTTTTTCACTGTTTCATCAATACGGGCTGATTCTGGTCTGTGCGGTGATCTTCTGTGAATATATGAACCTGCCGGGTTTTCCGGCGGGGGTGATCATGCCGTCGATCGGCGTGCTGATCGCGCAGAGCGAGCTGTCCCTGCCGCTGACCATCGTGCTGAGCGTGGTATGCGGCATCGGCGGCAGCCTGGTGATCTATGGGCTGTGCTACTGGGGCGGCGAGCCGATCATGGAGAAGGTGTTCGGCAAAAGCGAAAAGTTTCGCTCGTTCGTCCGGCGGTGCCATGAATATATTGATGCGCAGCATGGACGGGGACTGGCGCTCTGCCGCATCATTCCCGTGCTGCGCACGATCGTTTCCATCCCTGCGGGGCTGATCCGGATGCCCGTGCGCTGGTTTGTGGGCTGGTCGGCGCTGGGCATCCTGGTGTGGAACAGCGCGCTCATCTCGTTTGGCTACTTCTTCAGCGAAAAAATATTGTCCATCCTGTAGCAGACTGCAAAATCGATCGGCAAGGGCCGTTCCCGCTGGCGGGAGCGGCCCCTTTCATTTTGTCACCACTTTGCAAGTTGCAATCAGTGGGGGCTTATGGTAAAATATCTACTGTTAAAATTATGCACAGTGGGGGAGAAGTATGCAAATCGGCTGTGTAACGCTCGCCGGGCGTCTGGCGCTTGCGCCGATGGCCGGCGTAACCGATCGCGCCTTCCGGCAGATCTGCCGCGCGCACGGGGCGGCGCTCACGGTGACCGAGATGGTCTCCACCAAAGCGCTGTGCTATCAGGACAAGAAAACGCCCCGTCTGCTCGAGCTTGCGGAGAACGAATATCCGGCGGCGGCGCAGATTTTCGGTCATGAGCCGGAAACGATGGCCGAGGGCGCGAAGATCGCGCGCGCGGTTTCCGGCTGTGCCATCATTGATATCAATATGGGCTGCCCTGCGCCCAAGATCGTGAACAACGGGGACGGCTCCGCGCTGATGCGCGACCCTGCGCTTGCTGCGCGGGTGATGGAGGCGGTCGTAAAGACGGTGGACGTGCCGGTAACGGTCAAGTTCCGCAAGGGATGGGATGAAAAAAGCGTCAACTGCATTGAATTTGCGCGTATGGCGGAAGCGGCGGGCGCGGCGGCAATCACCGTGCATGGCCGCACGCGCGCCCAGCAGTACAGCGGGGCAGCGGACTGGGACATAATCAGGGAAGTCAAGCAGGCTGTATCCATTCCGGTCATCGCCAACGGAGACGTGGCCGAGCCGGAGGACGCGGTGCGGATCTTGGAATACACCGGCGCGGATATGGCGATGATCGGCAGGGGCGCGCTGGGCGATCCGTGGATATTTGAGCGCGCCAATACGCTGCTGGAGACCGGCGTGTGCCCGCCGCTGCCGCCCTTTTCCGAGCGGATCGATACCGCGGTGCGGCAGATCGAGCTGGCGGCGGAGCAGAAGGGCGAGCATGTTGCCATGTTGGAAGCGCGCCGCCATGTGAACTGCTATTTGAAACGTCAAAGCGGGCTGAAAACGTATAAGACGCGTATCTGCGCGCTTGAGCGCATGCAGCAGCTTTACGACTTGGCGGAGGAACTGAAACGCGCGGTGGGCGATTGAGCAGCCGCTTGACACCGGAGAAGGGAGGCGTTGGCCGTGGACGAAAAGCATATACTGGCCAGAGCGCGCCGCGGCGAACTGCCTGCGTTTGAAGAGCTGGTGAGGCGGTATGAAAAGCGTGTTTATGCGGTGGCGCTGCGTTCGTCCGGTTCGCCGGAGGATGCGGCCGACATCACGCAGGAGGTGTTCCTGCGTGCGTGGCGGTCGATCGAGTCATTCCGGGGAGACAGCGGCTTTTCCACTTGGCTGTTCCGCATCACCATGAACCTGTGTGTGGATTTTGCGCGCCATAAGCATGCCCAGCCGCAGACGCAGCCGCTCGTCGGTGAGGATGACGCCGAGCGCCCGATTCGGGACACCGCGCCCACGCCCGAGGAGCATCTGGACAACAGCGAGCTGGGCCGCGAGCTGGCCGCCGCGCTGGATGAGGTGAGTGAGGAGCACCGCCGCATCGTGCTGCTGCGCGACGTTTCCGGCATGAGTTATACCGAGATCGCCGAGATTTTGGAGATCAGCGAGGGCACGGTCAAATCGCGGCTGTCGCGCGCGCGCATTGCGCTGCGCACGGTTTTGCTGCGCAGAGGGAACCTTTTGCCGTCTGCCGCGTCTAATCATACGAAAGGAGGCGGGGACGCATGAGTGATGAAGAATATTTTGAGCAGCTCTGTTCAAACAGCCTGGACGGCACGCTGACCGACTCTGAGCGTGAAAAGCTGGAAGCGCACCTGGCGGAATGCCCCTCGTGCGCCGCGCTGAAAGACGATTTGGAGCGGATGCGGGCGCTGTTTTCGGAAGAAATAGAGCCGCCTGCGTCGCTGCACGAGGGCATCATGCAGCGCCTGGAGCAGGAAAGCAAACTGAAGGTCGTGCGGCCGGAGAAACCGGCGCGCCGCATGCCGGTGTTCACGATGGTGGCGGCGGCCGCGGTTGTGGTGCTGGTGGTGCTGGGCGGCGGCTTGATGCCGATGTTCAGCACGGTGGGCAACTCCAGGGCCGCGGATGCAGCAACAGCCGAAGGGGCGGTCGCCGGCGGCTCGGATGCGGACGCTGCGGTGCAGGAGTCTGCTGAGCAGGCGGGGATAAGCGCGTATGCGAAGCAGCCTGCTCAAAGCGATGCTGCCGGTGTTGATGCTGAGGAAAGCCCCGCATCAACATTTTTGGCAGAGCCTGCGCCGAACACGGCGGAACAGGCTGCGGATGCGGAGACATCTGCACCGACGAGCGAGAGCACAGACGGGAGCAGCGGCGCGGCGGCTGGGCCTGCTCCCGTGCCGGGGACATACAGCGTCGCGCCATCCGGAGATGCGCCGCAGAGCGCGCGGATGGAGAGCGTGCAGAGCGCGATTACAGTGCCTGAATCGCTGCGGGCGATGAGCGTGGCGCATTGTTATTTGGCGCAGGGCGGCGCGGAACTGCCGGATATCGGCGGCGAATTGCTTGCGACAGACGATCAGGCATCCTGGTTCCTGCTGGACAATGATCTTGTCACCATTCAGGAGACTTTGGGCGCGGTCGAAGACGCGGGCTTCGCGGTTTCCGATTATGTGGACGCAGGGCTGACGATCGACAGTAAGGCGTCGTCCTGGCTGCTGATCGTGGTGGACGGCTGAAAACAGGGATCATTCGAGAGGAAAGCGGCGGCTGGTGCCGCCGCTTTTTTATGCCTGCGGATACGGCGGTCACGCGGGTTCGCGCAGGAAAAATAAATTTTGGAGCCTTACACAAAATTTTTGCAGAAAATTTGTGTAAACGCTTGACTTTGGGAAATGCTTGTAGTAATCTATAAAGGCACCTGCGAAAGCGGGAAAACGCGATGATGCCGGAGATTGCTGCGCCAGGCGCAGGTAACTTCGGCGGAGTAGGTCCGACAATCGGGCGGTTGAGATAACTGCTATCAGCCGGAAGGCCGCTGCGCCTTCAGGCAAAAACACAATGTTCCTGCGTAAATTCGGGACTCGCGGCGCGTGCGCCGCAAAGCCGATGGCTTGAACCACTTGCGTTTCTTATTGTGACCGGATCGTTACACTATCAGTGTGCCCGGTTATTTTCATGCCCGCGTGCGATACACACGGCGGGGTTGCAGTTTCTCTCCGTAGCGAGTCAAAACATTATTCTAATGTATGGCACACATACGAGGAGGAAAAACAACATGGCAAACGCACAGAAGATCCGTATTCGCCTCAAGGCGTACGACCACGAGCTGATCGATCAGTCTGCGGAGAAGATCATTGAGACCGCAAAGCGCAACGGCGCGAAGGTTTCCGGCCCGATCCCGCTGCCGACTGAGAAGCAGATCATCACCATCCTGCGCGCGGTTCACAAGTACAAGGACTCCCGCGAGCAGTTTGAGCGCCGCACCCACAAGCGTCTGATCGACATCATCAACCCGAATCAGGCGACCATCGAGGCACTGACCACCCTCGATCTGCCGGCGGGCGTGGAGTTTGAAGTTAAGCTCTAAAAAGTATAGGGGAATTCAGAATTTCCCTATATACGAAAACAGGTTCTCTTGAAACTTGTTTTCGATACCCCAACGACGCGCCCCAAGGGCGCTGGGTCGAGGTGTAAAAAGTCCAGCAAAGCTGGACTTTTTACGGGAAACCGCATGGCGGTTTTCGATCGTATTCCTTATGTCAACAGGCAGGCGGACGAATCCGGCCGGCTGCTTGAAGCCCTGCCGCGACACGCGCGGCGAGGTCATGTTGGCGGCCAAATGCCGTCAACCAATAACCTTTAAGGAGGAAAATGCAAATGCTGCAGAAAGCAATCATCGGCAAGAAGGTCGGCAT
>DXDO01000199.1 GCA_019115425.1 Candidatus Agathobaculum merdigallinarum
GGGAAACTGAAATTATATCGCGCACAGGCATTTCTGCCTGCCAACGCCTAACAGGGTTTGATAGCTGCCGATTTCCGCTTGATGCGCTGGATGGCATTATCCACAGACTTGATCGGTTTATGCAGCGTTTCAGACATTTCCTCATAGGATAAACCGTCTAAAAACAGCGTCAAAACCTTTGCCTCAAATTCAGACAAAAGCGAGTAGAGCCGCTTTATAAGCTCTTCCCTCTCCTCATTGCCAATCACCAGCGATTCTGGGTCACTAATCGGTGCCGTAACCCGGGTGTGCGATTCCGCAAGGTCTTCAAACAGAGGTCGATCGATTGACATGGAATGATTGAGCGGATCATGTTTCAGCGCTGCTGCTGCACGCACAGCTGAAAAAATCTTGCGCGTAACACACAGCTTGGCAAACGCCCCAAAGGGCGCGCCCTTCCGCTCATCAAATTCGCGGATCGCCTTCATCAGCCCCAGCATACCCTCCTGCAGCAAATCCTCTGCATCCGCCCCCACAAGGAAGTATGGGCGCGCACAGGTTTTCACCAAACGGGTATACCGCTTCACCAAGTCCTCCGCTGCCTGTCCGCTGCCCTGCTGCGCAAAGCGGCACAGGGCTTCATCCGATAGCTCGGACCATAGGATCATTTCATCATCATTTCTCATGTCAAAATTTATTATATTCGAAAGTTGAGAAAATGTCAAGGAATGGTTGTATGTTTTACCGTTTCTCACCAAATTCTTTAATCATTTTTTGTGCTATTTAACGAACAATTTCATCTGTTATTCAACAGTCACCGACTTGGCAAGGTTGCGGGGCTTATCAACGTCACAGTTGCGCTCCACCGCTATATAGTATGCCAAAAGCTGCATGGGAATAATCGACAGGGATGCAGAAAATTCATACAGGCACTTCGGCAGGCGGATAATATGCTGGCATACCGATTCGTCGCCGGTGAAATCATCCGTCGTTACCAGTACAACGCTCGCGCCGCGCGCGACGACCTCGCGGATATTGGATACGGTCTTTTCAAACAGCGCAGGCTGCGTCGCCAGCGCAACAACCAGCGTCCCCTCCTCGATCAGCGAAATCGTGCCGTGCTTCAGCTCGCCCGCTGCATAGGCTTCCGAATGAATATAAGAGATCTCCTTGAGTTTGAGCGATGACTCAAGCGCTGCGGCATAGTCCAATCCGCGGCCCAGGAAAAATACGCTCGGCCGGTTGGCATAAAGTGTTGCGATGCGCTGCATATCCTTCTGGCACTCCAGCGCCTTCTCGATACATTCCGGCAAACGCTGCAGCTCGGCGCACAGCGCGCGCTCGTCGCCGATCGAGATCAGGCCGCGCGTCCGTGCGATCTTGACCGAGATCAGATACAGTGCCGCCAGCTGCGCGGAATATGCCTTGGTCGTCGCGACCGCGATTTCCGGCCCTGCCCAAGTGTACAGCACACCGTCCGCCTCGCGCGCGATCGTGGAGGAGACCACATTGACCACCGCGATCGTAAACGCGCCCGCCTGCTTGGCAAGGCGCATCGCGGCCAGCGTGTCCGCGGTCTCGCCCGACTGGCTGATGACGATGCACATATCCTTTTTGCCGATGATCGGGTTTTCATAGCGGAACTCGGATGCGACCTCAGCCGTGCAGCGGATGCGGCACATGGCCTCGATCACGCGCTTGCCCACCATGCCGGCGTGCAGCGCGGAGCCGCAGCCGATGATGTGGATGTTTTCGATCTCGCGCAGGCGCTCATCCGTCAGGCCGTTGTCCTCAAAAACGACCGAATTGCCCTGAATGCGCGGCTTGACGGTATCTGCGACCGCCTTGGGCTGCTCCATGATCTCCTTGAGCATGAAATGCTGATAGCCGCCCTTTTCCGCAGCGGACAGGTCCCAGCTGACCGTCTGCACGGTCTTTTCCACCACGTCGCCGAACTCGTTCATAACGATGACGCTGTCCGGGCGGATGATCGCGACCTCGTTGTCGTCCAGGATGATATACTGCTTGGTGCGGCTGATGATCGCGGTGATATCGGATGCGATCATGTTCTCGCCCTCGCCGATGCCGATGACCAGCGGGTTATCGCGGCGCGCCGCGACGATCTCCTCTGGATTGTCCATCGACACCACGCCCAGCGCATACGAACCGCGGATACGCTGCACGGCAGAAAGCACGGTCTGCGCCAGATCCTCCTGCTTACCGGTATGCAGATAATCCACCAGATGCGCCACGGTCTCGGTATCGGTCTCGGACTGAAACACATATCCGTGCGCTTCCAGACTTTCGCGCAGTTCCTTATAGTTCTCGATAATGCCGTTGTGCACGACTGCGACCTTGCCCTTGCCGTCGCGACCGCCGAGGTGCGGATGTGAGTTGCGGTCGGACGGCTCGCCGTGTGTCGCCCAGCGCGTATGTCCGATGCCGCAGGTACAGTCGAGACCGCCCTCCTCCTGAATCTTTTCCTCCAGATTGGCAATGCGCCCCTGCGTCTTTACGACACGCAGGCCATTCTTGGTGAACGCCGCAATACCCGCGGAGTCATAGCCGCGGTACTCAAGGCTGTAAAGCCCCTTAATCAAAATAGGCAGCGCGTTTTCACGCCCTGTAAATCCAACGATTCCACACATAAAAGTAATTCCTCCGAATAAAAAGGATGATAATTTTCTAATTTTGGGTATAAAAATAGTGCGTTGTGCAGGAACTGCTCTGTCCGCGCGGTCGCCCGCGCGTTTTAACAGCCTGCTCACGACCAACCCACTCATGGCCGAAGGGCACCCGCCGAATACTTCGATTAACCCTTCCCTCGTCAACTGCGATACCGGCTGCACCGCAGTTCTGGCGCTTCGCTTGCTATGCACTTGTCACCACCTTAGGCTTCCACCTCCCTTTCAAACAAAACAAGGTGGATGCAAAAGCACATCCACCTTATGCTGCTTTTTCTTATTATACGACAGACTCAACGACTTTGGCAACCCTTTTTGCCAAAGTATCGACCTGCTCGCCGTCCTTTCCTTCGACCATAACACGCACAAGCGCCTCTGTTCCGGACGGACGCACCAAAATTCGACCATTTTCGCCAAGTTCGCTTGCCGCCTGATCGATCGCCGCTTTGACCGCGGGCAGTTCCTGCAAGGTATTTTTCTGATCATTCGGCACCTTGACGTTGATCATCACCTGCGGCCACGGCACGACTTCCGCCGCAATTTCCGAGCACTTTTTGCCGCTCGCCTTGAGGATCGCCATAAATTGCAGCGCAGTCAGCTCGCCGTCGCCCGTGGAAGCATACTCCAGAAAAATGACATGGCCGGACTGCTCGCCGCCAAGAATATATCCCTTTTGCAGCATCATCTCGAGCACATACCGGTCGCCGACGTTGGAGCACTCGATGCGCATACCGTTTTTCTCCGCATACGCATGCAGGCCCATGTTGGACAGCACGGTTGCCACAAAAGCGCCGCCGCGCAGCTTCCCTTCCTTCTTCATATGCGCCGCGCATACCGCCATGATGCGGTCGCCGTCCAGCTCTTCGCCGGTCTCGTCCACAATCAGACAGCGGTCCGCATCGCCGTCAAACGCCACACCGAGGTCAAAATCGCCGTTGCGCACGCGGTTTTTCAGCTGCTCCAAATGGGTAGAGCCGCAGTTATCGTTAATATTGACGCCATCCGGCTCATAAAAACGGATCTCGGCCTTGCACTCGACCAGACGCATCAGGCGCTCGACCGTCGTCGAGGAAGCGCCGTTGGCACAGTCCACTGCTACCCGCAGGCCAGACAGGTCTCCCTTGATGGTTTCCGCCAAATGGTCGGTATATTCCACCACAGGATCGATCCTGCTTTGCAGCACGCGTCCCAGCTTTTCGTGCGTCACCTTGGGAATGGAGTCAAAGTCGTCGATCAGATCCTCGATCTTCGTCTCGGTCGCGTCCGGCAGCTTGTAGCCGTTGCCCGCAAAGATCTTGATGCCGTTGTATTCAAAGGAATTGTGGCTTGCCGAGATCACGATGCCGGCATCCGCCTTGTGCTTGATGGTCAGGTACGCCACCGCCGGCGTGGGGATCACGCCGAGCAGCTCCACATCCGCGCCGACCGAGCAGATGCCTGCTACCAGCGCGTTTTCCAGCATATCCGAGGAGATGCGCGTATCCTTGCCAATCAGCAGCTTAGCCTTACCGCTATGGGTTGCTTCCTGTGCCAGCACATAGGCTGCCGCCGCACCGATCCGAAAAGCCAGCAGCGCGTCAAGTTCCAGATTCGCCACACCGCGAACGCCGTCTGTTCCAAAGTATCTACCCAATATAAAACACCTAACTTTCTTTATGATAAAGACAGGGTCACAGCATCTGCTGTCCGTCCGCCGGTTCCATATTCAAGTGCCGGTATGCCTGAAGCGTGACGCAGCGTCCGCGCGGCGTACGGCTCAAAAAGCCGATCTGCATCAAATACGGCTCGTAAACATCTTCCAAAGTGATTGCTTCTTCGCCGATCGTTGCGGCAAGCGTATCCAGACCGACCGGACCACCGCCGTAATTGCGGATGATGCTCGTGAGCATCGTGCGGTCGATATTGTCCAGCCCGAGTTCATCGATCTCGAGCGCACGCAGCGCCATGTCCGCGCTCTGCTTGTCGATCGTGCCGCTGCCCCGCACCTGCGCAAAATCACGCACGCGGCGCAGCAGACGGTTGGCGATACGCGGCGTGCCGCGGCTGCGGCGCGCGATCTCAAACGCGCCCGCGTGCTCGCACGGCACGTTCAAAATGCCCGCGGAACGCTCGACGATTTGACAAAGCTCCTCCGGCGAATACAGCTCCAGCCGGAGCATAACGCCAAACCGGTCGCGCAGCGGGTTGGTCATCTGCCCCGCGCGCGTGGTAGCGCCGATCAGGGTAAACCGCGGCAGATCGATACGGATCGACCGAGCCGACGGCCCCTTTCCAATGATGATATCCAGCGCGAAATCCTCCATCGCAGGATAGAGGATCTCCTCCACCGCGCGGTCGAGCCGATGTATTTCGTCGATAAACAAAATATCATTTTCCGATAGGTTTGTCAATAACGCCGCCAAATCTCCCGCTTTTTCGATTGCAGGCCCGCTGGTAATACGGATGTTCACGCCCATTTCGCTTGCAATGATGCCCGCAAGCGTGGTCTTGCCAAGGCCGGGCGGACCGTATAGCAGGGTATGGTCCAGCGACTCGCCGCGCATTTTCGCCGCTTCGATGTATACTTTCAGGTTTTCCTTTGCTTTGGTCTGGCCGATGTAATCCGCCATCGCTTTCGGCCGCAGCGAGTTTTCGGTTTCATCTTCGGAAAGCTGCCGCGTCGAAATAATGCGTTCATCGTCGGCCATGCCGCCGGAAAATTCAATGCTCAAAGGAACACTCCCTTACTGTTTGACCAGCTTTTTCAGGCACTGGCGGATGATCTCCTCCGCATCCATGCCTGCGGCGTCCAGCCCTTCCATCGCGTGCAGCGCCTCGGCCTGCGTATAGCCCAGCACCATAAGGGCTGCAACTGCCTCCTGCGTATGATTGACGCCGCCCGATACCGCAGCCGCCGCCACGGGAGAGGATGCCGACGCGGTCTCGAGCTGCTCTTTGCTCATTTTATCCCGCAGCTCCAAAACAATACGCTGCGCGATCTTTTTGCCGATGCCCGGCGCCTGCATGAGCATTTTCTCGTCCCCGGTGATGATGGACAGGGCCAGCCGATCCGGCGGCGCCACCGATAAAATGGACAGCGCTGCCTTGGGGCCGACGCCGGAAACGCCGATCATCATCTCAAAACAGGATTGCTCCTCCTCGTCAATAAAGCCGTATAATTCAAAGATACCCTCGCGCACGTTGAGATATGTCAGCAGACGCGCGTGCGTTCCCACTTTCAATTTGCCGATTGTATTCTGCGACGCATGGCACGCATAGCCCACACCGCCGCAGTCGATCACCGCAAGCCCCTGCTTGAGCACAGTGACCGTACCGTCTACATAATAAAACATTATTGCAAACCCTCATATCGCATTGCCTGTCTCGAATGGCCATGGCAGATTGCAAGCGCAAGCGCATCCGCTGCGTCATCCGGACGGGGGAGCTTGGTCAGATGCAGGATGTTTTTGGTCATCTCCATCATCTGCCGTTTCTCCGCATTGCCATAGCCGACCACTGCCATTTTGACCTGATTGGGCGTATAGGAAACCGGATGCAGGCCTTTCTGCGCCAGCGCGAGCAGGATAACGCCTCTCGCCTGCGCGACCTGAATGCCGGTCGTGATGTTTTTCGAGAAAAAGAGTTCTTCTATGGCAACTTCATCCGGATGAAAGGTATCAACCAGCGTGCAGATATCGTCATAGATTTCGCACAGCCGGAGATGCATCGGCATACCCGCCTCTGTTTTTGCCGCGCCATACTGCACAGGCGTAAATTTCATATTATCAAACCGGACAACGCCGTAGCCGATCGTACCATATCCCGGATCGATGCCAAGAATTATCATATGTGAAAACCTCTGCCTCTTAACTTTTGTATTTTACCATGAAACCATCCCGTGTGCAACCTGCATTCTGAAGAAAAAACGAAGTGAAAGCGAAGAAAAGGCGGCACGCCGCCGCCTTTTCTTCTGTCAATGTGCTTGGTTTTTGATGCGCTCGGCCGCGAGCAGGATGCCCGCCTTGCCGGAGGAATAGGTCAGGCCGCCCTGCATATAGCACACATATGGCTCGCGCATCGGCGCATCCGCGGATAATTCGATCGAAGCCCCCTGCACAAATGCGCCTGCCGCCATGATGACCGGATCATCATAGCCAGGCATCGCCCATGGCTCGGGCGTGACGAAGGAATCCACCGGCGCTCCCGACTGAATACCCTCGCAAAAACGGCGCAGCGGGTCGGGCGCGCCAAAGGCAATCGTCTGGATGATATCATACCGCGGCTCTTCCGCCCGCGGGCTGACCGCGTAGCCGAGCTTTTCCATCACCTTGGCGCAGAAGATCGCGGTCTTGAGTGCCTGCGCCGTCGTATGCGGCGCCAGGAACAGGCCCTGATACAATAGACGGTTCTGGCCCATCGTACATCCACATTCGCCGCCGATGCCGGGCGCGGTCAGCTTGTAGGAGGCGTTTTCCACCAAATCAGCGCGGCCCGCGATGTAGCCGCCGGTCGGCGCAAGCCCGCCGCCCGGGTTTTTGATGAGCGAACCTGCAATGATGTCTGCGCCGACCTGCGTCGGCTCGATATCCTCAACGAATTCACCGTAGCAGTTATCCACCATGATCGCCGCGTGCGGGTTGGCGGCTCGCACCGTCTTACAGATCTCCCCAATCTCCGCGCAGGACAGTGTCCTGCGCACCGCATAGCCGCGGCTGCGCTGAATGAATACCAGCTTGACCTTGTCGTCCTCTGCCGCCGCTGCGATTGCAGGCAGATCGGGCGCACCGTCTTTCAGATCGACCTGCTTATACCCGATGCCGTAATGCTTCATGCTGCCGCAGTAGTCGCCGGTAATGGTATTTTGCAGCGTATCGTACGCCGGTCCGGTGACCGAAAGCACGGTATCCCCGGTCTTGACCGCGGAAAACATCGCACAGGAAAGCGCATGCGTGCCATTGACGAAGCCGATGCGTACCAGCGCGGCTTCCGTGCCAAAGAGATCGGCGTAAATGCGGTCGAGCGTGTCGCGGCCGTAATCGTCGTATCCATACCCCGTCGTACCCGCAAACAGGTTGTCCGACACGCGGTTCTTCGCAAATGCCGCCAGCACTTTTTCCGTATTCCGGTCGCAGATTTGCTCGATGCGTGCGAAATACGGCATAATTTCGCGCTCAGCCTCCTGACCGAGCGCGCGGATTTCTTCTGATATCTGCAAATATTCTGACATTTCTGGTTATTCTCCTAATAACGATGTTCCGTCCGGCAAGGTGAAGAGCGACTCGTCCAGTGTATCGGTCTGCAAATTGCTCACCGTCACCTGACGGGTCAGCGTATCCCCACTGTAAAAGGACGCAGCTTTCATGAGTCCGGTCGCCGCAGACACATAGTATACGCAGCGGTAGCTATCCTGCATAAATTCAACCATAATGCACGGCTCAAAATCCAGATCCTGCCGCCCCGCGCTGATCAATTCGATGCCTTCGCCAAGCACATCCTCATATGTGGGCAGCATGGCAGCGTCATCGTCCGTGAAATCCCCCCATTTGCCCTCATAAGCAGCATTGTCGCCCGCGTTCCAGGCATAAACGGTCTCCCCATCGCGCACCAGCGTACTTTGTACCGCGCCTGTTTCGGAGATAGTATCCGTGCGCACCAAAGCATCCTGCGCATAGCGACGGCAGCGCAGTGTGGAAGACCCGCCCTCATAATACAGGGTGTTTTGGATGAAACAGCTGTACTCCTCGGGCCGTTTGAGTGAAGCGATCACGGTTTGCGCATTGTGGGTTCCGATTTCCACATCCGCCACGCTCTGCGCGGTGAGCATGTGGCTGCCCTGACTGACGACTGGGGCGTCCGTATCACCATCCGGCAGGATAATACCGGTATCGCGCTCTCGCAGCGAGCCGGAGGACAGCACATAGCTCAAAAACAACAGCCCCACCAGAACCCCTGCGCCGATCGCAGCAAGCATGGGGGCGGATATATTTTTATCCGGCTTCATGGCGCAAACGGCGCGGGGCCATCCGTACGCAGGCCGAAATATTGCTCAATCGCCTGTAAAATGCGCGCCGAAGTCTTGCCGTCGCCATACGGGTTAACCGCGTGCGCCATTGCTTCATAAGCCTTCGGGTCGTCGAACAGTTCGCGCGCGAGCCGCACGATATTTTCCTGCTCCACCCCTGCGAGCTTGACCGTGCCGGCTTCGATCGCCTCCGGACGCTCGGTCTCTCGGCGGAGCACCAGCACCGGCTTGCCAAGGCTGGGCGCTTCCTCCTGCAGGCCGCCGGAGTCGGTCATAATCAGATAGCAGCGCGCCATCAGGTTGTGCATCTCGTCCACGGTCAGCGGATGGATCAAATGGATGCGGTCGTTGCCGCCGAGGAACTTCTCCGCCGTCTCGCGCACATACGGGCTGAGATGCACCGGATAGACAAAATGTACGTCCGGATACGCCGCAGACAGTTCCGCAATCGCACGGCAGATGTTCTCCATCGGCTCGCCGTAGTTCTCGCGGCGGTGCGCGGTGACCAGCACCACGCGGCTGTTATCAAAATCCAGCTTTTGCAGCTGCTCGTCGCGGAACCGGAAGTCCGGCTTAACCGTGATGTGGATGGCGTCAACCACCGTATTGCCGACCACGGAGACGCCTTCAGTGATGCCCTCGCGCGCAAGATTATCGCGGTTGCGGGGAGTTGGTGCAAAGTGCAGCGTCGCAATCTGACCAGTCAGCTTGCGGTTCATCTCCTCTGGAAACGGGGAGTATTTATCATAGGTGCGCAGGCCGGCCTCCACGTGGCCGACCGGAATTTTGTGATAAAACGCCGCCAGCGCCCCTGCGAAGGTCGTCGAGGTGTCGCCATGGACAAGCACGATATCCGGCTTTGCCTGCTCCATGACCTCATCCAGTCCATGCAGGCTCTTTTCGGTGATCAGCGCCAGCGTCTGCCGGGGCTGCATGATGTTCAGATCGTAATCCGGCTTGATCTGGAAAATATCCAGCACCTGGTCAAGCATTTCACGGTGCTGCGCGGTGACGCACACAATGGACTCGGTATTTTCGTTCTGCTCCAGCGCATGTACCAGCGGCGCCATTTTGATCGCCTCCGGCCGCGTGCCGAATACTGTCATCACTTTGATCTTACTCATGGTTTTCTTTCTCCTCCTGTGCGGCGCTGTCTGGGTTTTCCCCCTCCTGCGGCTGTTCCTCCGCCGCACCCGCCGGTTCTTGTTCCTCCTCCAGGGGATGTTTTCCCCAGTGCTCTGTGCCATAAATAACGCCTGCGCCGACCAAAATCGCGGCAAGCACCGCCAGCAGCAGCACGATCGCCTTGACCTCGCCCGACGAGGTCAGCACGACCGCGGTCAAGCCGAGCGTTGCGCTGATCGCATACAAAATCGCGACCGCCTGCTTTTGATTGAAGCCCATGTCAATCAGCTTGTGGTGAACATGGCCGCGGTCTGGGCTCATCGGGCTGCGTCCCGCCGCCACGCGGCGGATGATCGCATTGGCAGTGTCAAAGATCGGCAGGCCCAAAATGAGAAACGGCACGGCAAAGGAAATGACCGCATAAAATTTGAACAATCCCATGATGGACACGGTCGCCAGCATATAGCCGAGGAAGGTCGATCCGGTATCCCCCATAAAGATTTTTGCAGGGTTCAGGTTATAGGGCATAAAACCGATGCACGCGCCCGCGAGCGCCGCCATGGTGATGGCGATCGCCATATTGCCGGTCAGCAGCGCGACCGCCAGCATGGTAATCGCCGCAATGGACGACACACCGACCGCAAGACCGTCCAAACCGTCAATCAGGTTCACCGCATTGGTAATGCCGACGATCCAGATAATCGTCACCGGAATGGCGAAAATGCCCAGATGGAAATACGGGGCGTCTGAAAACGGGTTTAAATTGGTAAAAAGCTCGATCTGCAGTCCCCCGACACACACGGGGATGGCCGCCGCGACAATCTGCACAACGAATTTCAGCTTGGCTCCCAGCGCCAGCACATCATCAAAAATACCGAGTGCAACAATGATCGTCGCACCGAGCAGAACGCACAGCATGGTCTGATCCAGCTGACCGAAAATCAGAATCGAGCACAGAAAACCTCCGAAGATCGCAAGCCCACCCAGACGCGGGATCGGCTCCTTGTGCATGCGGCGGTTATCCTTTGGCACGTCGATCGCGCCTACTTTATGTGCAAACTTTTTGACCGGCGGCGTAAACAGATAGGATAAGATACCGGCCGCAATAAACGCAGCGACAACCGTGCCGATCACGATATATTCAAGCATGGTTACTTCCTCTCAAAACAGCGTTCAGCGCTTTACAAAGCCAACCTTCCGGTAAACTTTATCCAGCGTTTTGCGCGCAAGATAGGACGCCTTCTGCGCGCCCTCGGTATAAACCTGCTCCAGATAGTCTTTGTTGCGCAGCAGGTCCTCGGTCTTTTCGCGAATCGGACGCAGAAGCTCTACAACCGCCTCGCCGACAGCAGGCTTGAACTCACCATAGCCCTTGCCCGCAAATTCCGCTTCGACCTCGGCAATCGTCTTACCGGTTGCCACGGAATAGATCTGGATCAGGTTGGATACGCCCGGCTTTCCGGCAGGGTCCATGATGATGCGGGAGTCCGAATCGGTTACAGCGCGTTTGAACTTGCGCATGATATCCTCCGGCTTATCCATCAGGAGGATGTAGCCGTTGGGGTTTTCATCCGATTTGCTCATTTTCTTTTCCGGATCGGACAGGCTCATGATCTTCGCGCCTTCGCCCGCCTTGGGATAGCGCCCCTCCGGAATGGTGAAGGTATTCGGGAACACGCCGTTAAAGCGATTTGCAATATCGCGGCAGATCTCGATATGCTGGCTCTGATCCACACCGACCGGCACCAGATTGGTTTGATACAGCAGAATATCCGCCGCCATGAGCACCGGATAGGTGAACAGGCCGACATTGATATTATCCGAATGCTTTGCGGATTTATCCTTAAACTGCGTCATGCGGGAGGCCTCGCCGAACATGGTAAAGCAGTTCAGCACCCATGCCAGCTCGGCGTGTGCCGGCACATGGCTCTGAATGAACAGAATGCTTTTTTCCGGGTCAAGGCCGCATGCGATATACTGTGCAAGCACCTCCAGCGTTGCGCGGCGCAGCGCTGCGGGATCCTGCCGGACCGTGATCGCGTGCATATCAACCACGCAGTAGATGCAGTTATACTCCTCCTGCAGCAGCGGAAAATTGCGGATCGCGCCGAGGTAGTTGCCCAGCGTCAGCTTGCCGGAAGGCTGCACACCCGAGAAGATCGTTTGTTTCTGGTTTTCGATCATATATGATGACTTCCCTTACATAATGAATTACTGGATTTAGCGCCCAGAGCAGACTACTCCATATTTATTTGTAATGATATCATATTTTACCCTTTCATGCAATGTATTTCTCCCCTGCCGCTGCCAATATTGACAATCCCTGCTCCATCACGGTATGATAAGAGCACGAAAGAGAGGCGACTGACAAATGGCGCAGTATATTCTGGCATTGGATCAGGGCACGACCAGTTCGCGCGCGATTCTGTTTGACAGTGAACAGAACATTCTGGCGATCCGCCAGCATGAGCTGACCCAGCATTATCCGCACGAGGGCTGGGTCGAGCAGGACCCAATGGAGATTTGGACCACCCAATATGCCGCCATGCTGGAGGCATTGGCAGCAGCCAACGTATCCCCCGCCGAGGTATCCGGCATCGGCATCACCAACCAACGCGAGACCACAATTCTCTGGGATAAAGCGACCGGTCGGCCGATTTATCCCGCGATCGTCTGGCAGTGCCGCCGCACGGCCGGCATTGTGGACGAGCTGGTGCGGCAGGGACTGTCCGATCATATCCGGCGCGTGACCGGCCTTGTGCCGGACGCATATTTTTCCGGCACCAAGATCAAATGGGTCCTCGACCATGTGGAAGGCGCGCGCGAAAAAGCGTTGCGCGGCGAGATCCTGTTCGGTACCGTGGATTCCTGGCTGGTATGGAACCTGACCGGCGGGAAAGTGCATATCACAGACGCAACCAACGCTGCGCGCACCATGCTCTTCGACATCCATAATCTGGACTGGGACGACACGCTGCTGGATGCGCTCGATATCCCACGCGCCATGCTGCCGCGCGTATGCTCGTCAAGCGAAATCTACGGCCATGCCTCTCTGCCAGGCGGAGATGTGCCGATCGCAGGCATTGCCGGCGACCAGCAGGCCGCACTGTTCGGGCAGACTTGCTTCGCCATAGGGGATGCAAAGAATACATACGGCACAGGCTGCTTCCTGCTGATGAACACGGGCACAAAAGCCTGCGAAAGCACCAGCGGCCTGCTGACGACCATCGGCATCCGTATCGGCGGCGAGACCCAGTACGCGCTGGAGGGCAGTGTATTCGTGGGCGGGGCGGTCATCCAGTGGCTGCGCGATGAGATGCGCTTTTTCTCGGAAAGCCGCGACGCGGAATATTACGCGCAAAAGGTTCCGGACACAGGCGGCGTGTATCTTGTGCCCGCATTCACCGGCCTCGGCGCGCCGTATTGGGATATGTATGCCCGCGGCTGTCTGATCGGCTTGACGCGCGGCACCAGCCGCGAGCATATCATCCGCGCGGCGCAGGAGTCGATTGCCTATCAGGTAAACGATCTGCTCGATGCCATGGCGCGCGACACCGGCATACCGCTTTCTACGCTTTCGGTGGACGGCGGCGCAAGCCGCGACAGCTTTTTGATGCAGTTTCAGGCGGATATTTCGGGCTGCACCATTCGCCGCCCTGTCATCCGCGAGACAACCGCGCTCGGCGCGTGCTACCTTGCGGGATTGGCAGTCGGCGTATGGAACAGCCGCGAAGAGCTGAAGCAGCTCTGGCGCTGCGACACGCTGTATCATCCCAACATGGATGCGCAGAGCCGCCGTACGCTGCTCGCGGGCTGGAACAAGGCCGTCGGCCGCTCGCTCGGCTGGTGCAGGCCCGAATAACCGCAGCCACTCATAAGGGCCTGTTGCAAAATAAAAGTGCAATAGCAATTTGCACAAAAAAACGGGCCCAATAAGACAAATCGCCCCTCAAAAGAAGCTGTTTTGACTTCCTTTGAGGGGCATATTTTGTACATTATTTTTGGGAC
>DXDO01000200.1 GCA_019115425.1 Candidatus Agathobaculum merdigallinarum
GTCACGGCGAAGTCATGGACGTGCTCTGCGAGGGCTTTGACGACGAGCAGCAGCTCTGGTTCGGCCGCACCTATGCCGACTCGGTCGAGGTGGACGGCCATGTGTATTTTGAAAGCGATGATACGCCGCAGGCGGGCGAGTTCGTGCCCGTGCTCATCACTGAAAGTCTCGGCCCCGACCTGCTCGGCGTACAACAAAAGGGGGAGTAAAAAGTGACCACCGCCAATAAAATCACGCTGACCCGCATCTGCATGATCCCGTTTTTTATCTTTTTTGCTTCGCAGCCGATGTTCCAGCTTGACAGGGAAACCATGGATTACACCTATCAAATCGCGTTTCACTTCCCGACGGCAACGGTTGTGGCGCTCGTGCTGTTCTGCATGGCGTCGTTCACCGACTTTCTGGACGGCTACGTCGCCCGCAAGTACAATCAGGTGACCGACTTCGGCAAGTTCGTCGATCCGCTCGCGGACAAGCTGCTTGTGACCTCGGCGCTCGTGCTGTTCGTCGAGCAGAATGCGATGGCGGGCTGGATGGTGTGTGTCATCATCGCGCGCGAGCTCATCATCACCTCGCTGCGCGTGGTTGCGGCCAACAAGGGCCGTGTGCTCGCGGCAACGTGGACGGGCAAGGTCAAGACCTGCGTGCAGATCGGCGGCGTTATCGTGATCTATCTGTATTTTATTTTGATTGGTGCGGCGGGCAGTGGTGCGCTGGACGGTGCGCTTTCCTCCCTGATGCAGGCATTTGACAGTGGTGTCGGTTTGACGTTTATCTATGTTGACGGCGCAGGGAGCAGCCCCTTCCTGACGATCGTCGGCTGGGTCATCACGCTCGTCACCATCTACTCGGGCTATGACTACCTGCGCAAGAACTGGGATATCATCAAGGACGGCGCGGTCAAAGAGAAATAAGAAAAAACGATCCAAACCGGCGCAGCCGTATAAGCCGCGCCGGTTTCTCAATCGGTAAGGGGATTTATTATGGCGTCATTGTGGCTGTGGCGCGCATTGCGTGTACTCGAGGTGTCCTGTCTGGCGAACTATCTGCTGGTGTTCACCGAGGCCGTGCCGCTCAGCGGCTGGACGGCGGGACTGATGCTGCTGCTTTTGCTGGGGTGCTATCTTGCATTGCACATCCGTCCGCGCCGCGCAAAGGGTGCGACCCGCCGCCTGCGCGCGCTGCTCGGCGGATATGAGCTGCTGATTGTGTCCTTTCTCGCCATTCTTGCAACGGGCGTGCTGTGGCTTGCACTCTGGCGAACGGGCCGGCTGACGGCCTTGATACCCGGCGTGCCCGCATGGGTGCCGGTCGTGGTGGATCTGCCGGTATGCGTGCCGGTAATCGGCCTGCTGGTGCTGAACGGCTTTTTCCGCGTGCTCCTCACCTGCAAGCGGCTGCGCATCGTGTGGCGGGCGCTGCTGCTTTTGTGCTGGTGGGTGCCGGTATTCAACCTTTACATATTCTACCGCGTACTGCGCGCCGCGCACAGCGAGTATTATTTCGAGCTGGGGCGACTCGAACGTGAGTCCGTCCATGCGGAAAACGCGGACTGCCGCACTCGCTATCCGATCGTGCTCGTCCACGGCATCTTCTTTCGGGACTGGCAGCTTGTCAACTACTGGGGGCGCATCCCGCAGGCGCTGCAAAAATGCGGCGCGGTGCTCTATTACGGCGGGCAGCAGTCAGCCGCGCCCGTGGCGGTCTCGGCGGCTGAGTTGAAAGCGCGCATCGAGGACGTGCTGCGCGAGACCGGTGCGGAAAAGGTCAACCTCATCGCGCACTCCAAGGGCGGGCTGGACAGCCGGTATGCCATATCAAAGCTGGGCATGGCGCCGTTCGTCGCCTCGCTGACGACCATCAATACCCCGCATCGGGGCTGTGTATTCGCGCAGCATCTGCTCAAAACCCTGCCCGCGGGACTGATCCGCCAGATGGAGGACAAGTACAACACGGTGTTTCACGCACTGGGCGATGAAAAGCCGGATTTTCTCGGCGGTGTGCGCGACCTTGCGGCGGATGCCTGCGTGGCTTTTAACAAGGCCGTGCCGAATGCGGACGGCGTATTCTACCAGAGCGTGATGAGCACCATGCGCAGTCCGAAAAGCGCGGGCTTCCCACTGGATCTGACATGGCGGCTGGTCAATAAATATGATAAGGAGCCAAACGACGGCCTTGTCGCGCGCTCATCCGCCGAGTGGGGGCATTTCCTCGGCAATCTCACCGTGCCGGGCAGGCGCGGCATCTCGCACGGCGATGTGATCGACCTGATGCGCGAGGACATCGAAGGCTTTGACGTGCGCGAGTTCTATATTGGGCTGGTGCGCGGGCTCAAGGAAAAAGGGCTGTAAAAAACCGCCGGACGGGTTTCCCGTCCGGCGGTTTTTTTGCCTTTCATTGTGTCTTTTCCAGCTTTTCCGTCCGGCGGGACAGGAACCACCCGAGCGCCAGCCCCACAAGGGCGGGCGCGACCCAGCCGAAGCCGAGCGCGGACAGCGGCAGGCGGCCAATCAGCGCGGTCACGAGCGGGATCGAAAGCCCGCTCTGCGCAAGCGCGGCAACCACACTCTGCACGCAGGTGAACCCGACCGCGAGCGGATACACCCAGCGGTGCTGTTCCAGCCGCGGCACGAACGACAGCGCGATCAGTACGATCGCTGCGGGGTAGATGGCGTTCAGCACGGGCGTGGACAGGCGGATGATGCCCGCAAGGCCGATGTTGGACACCACCGTGCTCGCCAGCGCGAAGAACGCCGCGAATCCCACATAGGGGATGCGCGGGAACAGTCCGTGGAAATACTCGCTGACACAGGAAATCAGGCCGATGCAGGTGTTCAGGCACGCGATCAGGAAGATCGCCGCGAGCAGCACCTGTCCGGGTCTGCCGAACAGTGCGTGCGCAAGGCGGGTCAGCGTGTCCGCGCCGGTCTCGCCGCCAGGGAAGGCCGCGCCCGAAAGCGCGCCCGCGTGCGTCAGCATCGCGTATACCGCGAGCAGCACCGCGCCCGCGATCCAGCCCGCGCGCACCGTGCCGCGCACGACCGGTTTGTCCTCCTGAATGCCTCTGGCGCGGATATTGAGCGCGATGACCGCGCCGAAGTTGAGGGCTGCAATGGTGTCCATGGTCTGGTAGCCCGCAATAAAGCCGTCGGCTGTGGGCAGGAAAGCATAAGCCGCGGAGGGTTCGCCGTAATGCGCCGCCACCGGATGGACAAGGCACGCGCCGAACAGCACAAGGATGAGCACGATGAGCGTCGGGCACAGGATCTTGCCCAAGCGGTCGGTCAGCTTCTCGGGTTTCAGCGCCACGAAGAACGCCACTGCGAAAAACAGCACCGAATAAATCAGCTGCTTCGCCGCACCGCCACCGACCAGCGGCACGAGCATCTCAAACGAGGTGCTCGCCGTGCGCGGGATGGCAAGGCACGGGCCGATGGACAGGTAGCACAGCAGTGTAAACACCGCAGAAAAGTACGGATGCACGCGCGAGGCGAGCGCGGGCAGGCCGCGCGACCGCGCGACTGCGATAACGCCAAGCACCGGCAGGCCGATCGCGCTCGCTGCAAAACCGAGGAAGGCGAACCAGGCGTTCGTGCCCGCCTGCGCGCCGAGAAAAGGCGGGAAGATCAGGTTGCCCGCCCCGAAAAACATGGAGAACAGCGTGAAGCCGACAAACAGCAGGTCATGCCCGCGCAGTTTCTGCATTTCCGATCCCTCTCTCTCCTGAAATAGCAACCCTTATTATATCCGTTTCCGATGGGGAAGTAAATACTGATAAAAATAATAGGATAAAAACCGCGTTGCCGGCGCAGCGCAAACAGGGCCTGTTGCAAAATAAAAGTGCAATAGCAATTTGCACAAAAAAACGGGCCCAATAAGACAAATCGCCCCTCAAAAGAAGCTGTTTTGACTTCCTTTGAGGGGCATATTTTGTACATTATTTTTGGGAC
>DXDO01000201.1 GCA_019115425.1 Candidatus Agathobaculum merdigallinarum
CGGGGTGGAATGGCTCGATATCGCCCAGCTTTTCGCCCGTGCCGATGAACTTGATCGGCTTGCCGGTGACCGCCTTGACCGAGAGCGCCGCGCCGCCGCGGGCGTCGCCGTCCATCTTACTCATGAGTACGCCGTCGATGCCGAGCGCTTCGTCAAAGGTCTGCGCGACCGTGACCGCGTCCTGGCCGGTCATCGCGTCCACCACGAGGATGATCTCGGTGGGTTTGACCGCGGCCTTGATGTTTTTCAGCTCGTCCATCAGTTTTTCATCGATGTGCAGACGGCCTGCGGTATCGAGAAAAACGAGGTCAAAGCCGTTTTTCTTGGCAAAGTCGATGCCGTGTTTGGCAATCTCGACCGGATCGCCCTGGCCTTCGTCAAAGACCGGGATGTCCAGCTGCTTGCCGACCACCTTTAACTGGTCGATCGCCGCGGGGCGGTACACGTCGCACGCGACGAGCAGCGGGCGGCGCTGCTGCTGCTTACGCAGCAGGCCTGCGAGCTTGGCGCAGTTGGTGGTTTTGCCCGCGCCCTGCAAACCTGCCATCATGACGATGGTGGGCGGATTGGGCGATATGGTCAAACGGGTGGTCTGGCCGCCGAGCAGGGCGACCAACTCCTCGTTGACGATCTTGATGACCTGCTGGGTCGGGGACAGGCTTTCGAGGATCTCGGCGTCGGTCGCCTTTTCGGTGACCGCCTTGATGAAATCCTTGGTGACCTTGAAGTTGACGTCTGCCTCTAAAAGCGCCATGCGGATCTCGCGCATCGCTTCCTTGATGTCGGACTCGGTCAGCCGCCCCTTGCTGCGCAGGTGCTTGAAAGCGGATGAAATTTTTTCGGTAAGGCCTTCAAATGCCATGTTAAGCCTCCTGCCTGAGCTGGTCGAGCAGCGATGTCATGCGGGAGGCGATTTCCTCCGCTTCGCTGCTGTGCAGTGTATCGGCGTTTAAGGCGCGTAAGCGCTCGACCTCGCGCATCAGTTCCTCCGCGCATCGCTCGGTGCCGCCGTAGCGGGCGACCAGACCGAGCTTTTCCTCCATCTCGCGCAGCGCATATTCCGCGCGCTTGATGCTGTCGCGCACCCCCTGGCGGGTGATGCCCGCGTGCTCGGCGATCTCGGCCAGCGAGAGGTCTTCATTATAATACAGGTCGAACAGCTCGCGCTGTTTTTCAGTGAGCGTCTCGCCGTAAAAATCAAACAGTAGGCTCATTTCGAGCGGTTTGCTTTTCATCGGCGGGCCTCCTCAGAAGGTGTAAAGCATTATACCTTTACATCGAACGTGACTATTCTACCGTATAAACCTGTGCTTGTCAAGGGTAAAATAGCGCCGGAGAGGAATTTTTGTTCACATAATCTTCGTTTGCCACGCACATGGAATAATGCTATAATAATGCAATGATGAAAATATCTCCGGAAGCGAGGAAACCTATGCAACAAGTGACCCGAAAAAAGCTGGGCGCGGGTGTGAACCTCACCTGCGTGACCACGCCTAAATTTAAGCGGGCAATGCTGCGCGTGATGCTGCTGCTCCCGCTCGGCGGGCCGGATGCGGCGCTGCGCGCCTGCCTGCCGCATGTGCTGCGGCGCGGAACGGCAAAGCTGCCCGACCTGCGCGCGATCGGCGAAGCGCTCGACGAACTGTACGGCGCGCGCATCGAGGCTGCTGTGCGCAAGGAAGGGGAAACGCTGTGCATCGGCTTTTTGTCCGACTGCATCGACGAGGCCTACGCCCCCGGCGCGGCCGGACTGACCGCAAGAGTCATCCGCCTGCTGTCCGACCTGCTCTGCGACCCGTATCTGCAGGACGGCGTGTTTTGTCCGGATTATACGGCGGGCGAGCGCGCGAGCCTGATCGACCGCATCGCGGCGCAGAAAAACGATCCCCGCACCTGGGCGCCCAAACGGCTGACCGAGCTGATGTGCGAAAACGAGCCGTACGGCCAGCCCGCGCTCGGCACGAGCGAGCAGGCGCAAAAGATCACGGAAAACAAGCTGCACGCCGCCTACCGGCGCGCGCTGGACGAGGCGCAGATCGAGCTGTTTTATTGCGGCACCATGGCGTCCGACGCGGTCGAGGCGCTGTTTGCGGCCACGCCGCTCACGCAGCGGCGGGACAAGTCATTCTATCTGCCGCAGACTGGGGTCGTGTCGCAGCCCGCAGGCGCGCCGCGCGAGGTCATTGAAAAAGAACAGGTGACGCAGGGCAAGCTGTCGCTCGGCTTCCGCACGGGCGGAAGCTGCCTGACCGCCGGCGACCCTGCCGCCTACTGGATGTTCCAGACCATTTTCGGCGGCTCGACCAGCTCCAAGCTGTTTTTGAACGTGCGCGAAAAGAAGTCGCTCTGCTATTATGCAAGCGCGCAGTTCATCGCCTCCAAGGGCATCATGCAGGTCCATTCCGGCATTGAAAACAGGGATTTCGAGACCGCGCGGGACGAGATCCTGCGCCAGCTGGACGCCTGCCGCGCGGGCGACATCACGGACGCGGAGATCGACGCCGCGCGCAAAACGCTCACGACCGGCTGGCGCGCCATGCTGGACGATCCGCTGACCCTCGAGCGCTACTGGCTTGGACAAGCGGCCGCGGGCACGCTGGTTTCGCCCGAGGAGCGCATCGGACAGATTACAGACGTGACGCGCGAGCGCATTGTTGCGGCCGCGCAGGTGACCGCGCTCGACACCATCTATTTTATGAAGGGGGCGGCTGAATGAGTACGAAGACCTATTCCGCCCTTGGCGAGCGCATGGAGACGCGTACGCTGGACAACGGCCTGCGCATCTGCTATCTGCCCAAGGAGGGCTTCAGCAAGACCTTTGCGATCCTCGCGACCGATTTCGGCTCGGTGGACGCTTCCTTTACGTTCGAGGGCAAACGGTACGACACCCCGGCGGGCGTAGCGCACTTTTTGGAGCACAAGATGTTCGAGGACGAGGACGGCAACGCGCTGCAAAAGTTCGCGCGCACGGGCGCAAGCCCCAACGCCTTCACCAGCCACACCATGACCGCGTATCACTTCTCCTGCACCGACCGGTTTGAGGAAAACCTCGAGATCCTGCTGAAATTCGTATTCACGCCGTATTTCACCGAGGAAAACGTCGCCAAGGAGCGCGGCATCATCGGGCAGGAGATCGGCATGATGGACGATACCCCGGGCTGGCAGGCAATGGTCGGCCTGTACAAAGGGCTGTACCGCGAGCATCCGGTGCGCGTGTCCATCGCGGGCAGCGTGGAGAGCATCGCCGAGATCACGCCCGAAACGCTGTACACCTGCCACCGCGCGTTTTACAGCCCGAAAAACATGGCGCTCGTTGTATGCGGCACCGCGGATTTCGAGGAGGTCTGCCGCATGGCGGCGCAGTTTTCCCCGCAGGAGGCGCCCGAAATCGGCGAGCGGCACTATGGCAGCCGCCGCGAAGCGGTAAACGAGCTGCTGGTAACGCAGAAGATGCAGGTTTCCCAGCCACAGTTTTTGATCGGCTTTAAGGACGACCCGCTGGATGCGGGTGAGAGCCGCCTGCGCCGCGCGATGCTCGGCGAGCTGGCGGCGCGCATCCTGTGCGGCGACACCTCCCCGCTTTACGCCGCGCTCTATGAAAAGCGCCTGATCGGGCGGGATTTCGACACCGACTATACCCTCCTCCCCCAAGCCGCAGCCGCCCTGCTCGGCGGCGAGAGCCGCGATCCTGCGGCGGTCCGCGCGGCAGTGGAAGGCGAGGTTTCCCGCCTTGCGCACGAGGGCGTGGACAGGGCGCTGTTCGACCGGATGAAAAAAGCGGTATACGGCCTGTATCTGCGCGTGCTGGACGTTCCCGAGGCTTACGCCCGGCAGGAGGCGGCCGCCCTGTTCGCGGGCGAGCACTATCTGGACTTCGCCGCCCTGTTCGACACCATCGGCGCGGACGATGTGCAGGCGATGTTCGCGCGCTGGGCGCGGCGCGACCGCTGTACGATGTCGGTGATCGAGCCAAAATAAAGGCCGGAACCGCAAAAAAGACAACAAAGGAAGAAGCTATCCATGGAAAACGCAATCTCTTTTCCGGCGCTCGGCCTGGATTTCACCATCAACCGTGTCGCCGTCAACCTTTTCGGCAAGGATATTTACTGGTATGGCATCATCATCTGCATCGGCTTTATCCTTGCCGCGCTGTATGTCAATTCCCGCGTAAAGGAGTTCGGCGTCACCTCGGACAATCTGGTGGACTGTCTCATCATCTGCGTACCGGCCGGCATCGTATGCGCGCGCATCTATTACGTCGTCTTTGAATGGGATTATTACAGCCAGCATCTGTCCGAGATCATCGCCATCTGGAACGGCGGCATTGCCATTTACGGCGCGGTGATCGGCGTGCTGATCGGCCTGTTCGCATACAGCCGTGTGAAAAAGCTGTCGTTTGCCACGCTGTGCGACCTAGCGGCATTCGGCCTGCTGATTGGCCAGTGCATCGGCCGCTGGGGCAATTTTGTCAACGGCGAGGCGTACGGCGGCCCGACCGCCCTGCCGTGGGGCATGTCGATCAACGGCAGCGAGCCGGTACACCCGACCTTTCTGTATGAATCCATTTGGAACCTGCTCGGCTTTATCGGCCTGCATTTCTACTCGAAAAAGCGCAAATTCCCGGGCGAGATGGCGCTGCTGTATGTCGCGTGGTACGGTCTGGGCCGCGCGTGGATCGAGGGCCTGCGCACGGACAGCCTGTACCTCGGCTCTCTGCGCGTGTCACAGGTGCTCGCGGCAGTCAGCTGCATTGCAGCCGTCGCGCTGCTGGCGCGGCAGTATAACCGCATCAAGGTGCAGAAGGCGTTCTATGTGCCGCCGGCAGCACAGCCCACCGCGCCGGAGCGTGTAACAACGGAGGAAGAAACGGCGGAGCGCGAGACCGTCTCAGCGACTGCGGAGGATAAGCCGGAGCAGGTGTGACGCGCATCTCCGCCGCAGAAACAGTGGGGGCGCATACACGCGCCACAGACAACATCAAGGAGGATACACATGAGTGCAGTAAGAATGGATGGCAAGGCGCTTTCCGCCAAGGTGCGCGGCAGCATTCTCGCCGAGACCGAGGAGCTGAAGAAAAAGGGCGTCACGCCCGGCCTTGCGGTCATCATCGTGGGCAACGACCCCGCAAGTGAGATCTACGTCCGAAACAAGGAAAAAGCCTGCGCGGAATGCGGCTTTTACAGCGAAAAGTACGCGCTGCCCGCCGAAACCACGCAGGAGGAGCTGCTCGGCCTGATCGACCAGCTGAATAAGAGCCCGCAGATCTCAGGCATCCTGTGCCAGATGCCGGTGCCGGACCACATCTCCGAGCAGGCGGTGATCGATGCGATCGACCCGAAAAAGGACGTGGACGCATTTCATCCGGTCAATGTCGGCAAGATCATGGTCGGCAATTTTGACTTTGTACCCTGCACGCCCGCGGGCGTGATGGAGCTGCTCGACGAATACGGCATCGACCCCAAGGGCAAGGAGTGCGTGGTGGTCGGCCGGTCGAACATCGTCGGCAAGCCGATGAGCATGCTGCTGCTGCACCGTCACGGCACGGTGACGATCTGCCATAGCCGCACGCAGAATCTGGACGAGGTCTGCCGCCGCGCGGATATTCTGGTCGCCGCAGTGGGCAAGGCGGGCTTTATCACGCCGGACATGGTAAAGGACGGCGCGGTCGTCATCGACGTGGGCATCAACCGCAACGCCGAGGGCAAGGTCTGCGGCGACGTGGACCCTGCAGTGATGGAGAAAGCATCCTATATGACGCCGGTCCCGGGCGGCGCAGGCCCGATGACGATCACCATGCTGATGAAGAACACACTGAAAGCCGCGAAGATTCAAAACGGGCTTTGATCCGGTCCAAACTGCATATTCGCGGCGATGCGCCGCAGGCATACAAGAGGAGGGGGAACCAAAATGGTTCCCCCTCCTCTTGCAAATCACCCTATCTCCTTCAGGGCGCATTGCGTGACCGCACAGCACTGTCCCGCGCGCCGCCTTCACGAAAAAAGAGGAGAACCGCAAGGGTTCTCCTCTGCCATGTTCCGGAATCGGCTCACAGTATGTATACTTCGGTGGTCTCATACACCTCGTAGACCTTTTTGAGCGATGCCATCTCCGTGCCCGCGATGCGGCTGCACGCACGGGCGGTCGCCACCGCGTAACGCGCCATCTCGTCGAACTTCAGGCCGTTGTGCATCGAGTTTGCGATCGCGCCGACCATCGCGTCGCCCGTGCCGACCGCGCCCTCGTCATAGATCTTGGGGTTGGTGTTGACATACAGCGCCTCGGGCTCATCCTTGGACACCAGCACGGCGCCTTCCTGGCTCATGGACACGCACACGGCTTTTGCGCCCATATCCAGCATTTTGCGCGCGGACACCACCACGACCTCCGGATCTGCGGAAGGCTTGTCGCCCACCGCTTCCGCCAGTTCGAAGATGTTCGGCTTGACAAAATCCGGCTCAAGCTTGAGCGCCTCCAGCAGGAATTCCCCCTGCGCATCGATGATCAGCTTGCAGCCATGCTTTTTGATGGTTTTGCACAGCTTGAGATAATTCTTGATCGGAAAGTCGGGCGGCGTGGAGCCCGCGAGCACAAAAACGTTTCCCTCAGAAAGATAGCTTTCCATCCGGTCGAGCAAACGCAGGAAATCCGCGTCGTCCACCTTGCTGCCCGGCTCGTTGACCTCGGTATGCCCGCCCTGCGCATCGATGATCTGTGTATTGATGCGCGTCTGGCCCGCTATATCGACAAAATCATGATGAATATCGGCAGCCGTCAGCATATCCTTCATGATGCGGCCGTTCGTGCCCGCGCAGAAGCCGAGCGCAACGCTGTTGCCGCCCAGCGCCTTGACAGCGCGGGAAACATTGATGCCCTTGCCGCCCGGCTCCAGATGGCTGGATACCGCGCGGTTGAGCTTGCCGACGACCAACGGATGCTCAATGCGCTGGGTGCGGTCCAGCGCGGCATTAAGCGTTATCGTGATAATCATGGGACGCCCTCCTGAAGTGGTTTTTTCTCTTCTTTATATTTTACCGAATCCAGCGGACAATGTAAATGCTTTTTGAAATTTTAAAGCAAAAAAGCTGGGCGTTCCCCCCCTGCTCAAAAGCCCAGCTGTACCAGCTCCTGCACCAGCCGGATATAAAACCCACATATGTCAAAACCGCCGCTGTCTCTGCGGAATACATCGACCAGCTGCTGATGGGAAACGCCTTCCAGTATGCCGCGCCAGCGCCCCCAGCGGGCGGATTCCGGCGTAACCAGCCCGTCACTGTCCCCATGCGCAGGATAAAACAGTCCGTGCGTCAGGCGCATGGCAGCGTCCCCCCGCGTCCTGCCCAGCCGCGCGCCCCAGCTCTGGTAGTAGACACAGTTTGCGTCCGGATTGTCCCTGTTGAACTGTTCGAGGTACTTTGGCGTCAGCTGCTCGCCCGCGCGGAGGGAATCGGGCTTCTCATCCCCGCGCTTTGCCCAGTATGCGTCGTTCCCGCGCGCCCAGGCCGCCACGCCCGGTCGGGCGACCAGCAGCAGCTCGGCCACACGCGAGCCGCGGCTCGGCGTGGAAAGCATGGAGAGCGAAGCCACGCGCCTTCCCCAGCCCATGCCGGAGATCAAGCAGCGTGCCTCCAGCCCGCCCTTGGAATGGGCGATGATGTTCACCTTCTCGCAGTCCTGCTCACGCATGACGCGGCGCACCGTGCGCGCAAGCTGCGCCGCGCCGGTCTCGATGCTGCCCCAGGCGTCCTGCCCACCGAAATAGAGAACAGCGCCACGCGCGCGCAGCGCGTCGGGAATCCGTCCCCACGGCACATACAGGCCGCCCTGCTCGGTCACGCCCAGACCGTGCGCGAGGATGATCGGGTATTTTGTCCTGCAATCGTTCATATCACTTGTGGTATTTGCCGCCCGCGGCAATGTTCAGCGCGCGGTACAGCTGCTCGAGCACCATCACGCGCGCGAGATGGTGCGGAAAGGTCATGGGCGACATGGACAGCCGCAATGCAGCGCGCTGCTTGACCCGTTCGGACAGGCCGCACGAGCCGCCGATCACCAGACACAGCCTGCTTGTACCGGCAACCGTCAGCCTGCCGAGGTAGTCCGCAAGCTGCTCGGAGGACATCGGCTTGCCCTCGACGCACAGCGCGATGACCGTCGCGCCCTGCGGGAGCTTGGCTTCGATCAGCGCGGCCTCCTTGTCGAGCGCCTGCGTAATCTCTCCCTGCGAGGGCGCCTGCGGCAGGCGCTGTTCGGGCAGCTCGATGATCTCGAGCTTACAGTAAGCGGACAGGCGCTTTTCATACTCCCTCACCGCCTCGGCCCAGAACTTTTCGCCCAGCTTTCCCACGCAAATCAGCCTGACAGAGAGCATGTTTCCGGCTCCTCTCCAAAGATCACCGGTTCCGCCATGCGCTCGCGCGGCGCGACGATCACGTCGCACGCCGGCAGACCGCGCAGCGCGGCCCGCGTCTGCTGAAGCGCCAGCTCCGGAATGTTGTTTTTCTCGCTCAGGTGCGCCAGAACAATGGTGCGCGCACCGTTTTTGACCAGATCGGCCGCAAATACCGCGCAGTCCGGATTGGACAGGTGCCCCGCCGGTCCCGCGACGCGCATTTTGAGGGAATAGGGATACGGCCCCGCCTGCAGCATATGCGGGTCGTGGTTGCTCTCAAGTACGACCGCCTCGCAGCCGCGCAGCTGCTCGGCCGCGTCACGCGGCACGAACCCAAGGTCGGTCGCAAAGCCAAACCGGCTCCCGCCGTGTTCGAGTATGTAGCCCACGCTCTCCGCCGCATCGTGCGGCGTTGCAAACGGCGTGATATCCACATCGCGCACCCAGAAGCGCTCGCCGCTGTCAAAGACGTTCAGGCGGTCGGCGCAGAGCGGGTCCTTTTCCGCCAGCGCCTCCGCCGTGCCGCGCGAGGCGAACACCGGCGCGCGCCCTTTTTTCAGGAACATCGGCAGACCTTTGACGTGGTCGATATGCTCGTGCGTGAGCAGCACGGCGGCAATATCGTCCAGCCCCAGGCCGAGCGCGGCGAGCGCGGTCGTGATCTTGCGCAGCGACACGCCCAGATCGATCAAAACCGCAGTGCCGCCCGCCATATACAGGCCGCAGTTGCCCGACGAGCCGCTTGCAATGCTGTAATAATACCGTTCCGCCAATTTTCAAACCTCCAGATAGAACAAAACCGCGAACCCCTGTTCGCGGCATTGCAAAATAACGGTACAGACCCACAGCCCGCCGCAACAGACCGCGCTCCGCGCGATCTTAAATCAGGAAACAGCCTGCTGTTTCCGTAAAAAGTCGGGACATGTGCCTGACTTTTTACACCTCGACTCAGCCGCCTTGGGCGGCGCCGTTCGGGTATCGAAAGGCGGTTTCTTCGGAACCGCCTTTCGTATATAGGGGGCTTTTGAAGCCCCCTATACATTGCGTTTTTATGCCCGCTGCGCCATGCCCATCGAATCCGGAATCTCCGAACGGTACATATCCGCGCCGAGCGCCACGAACTTCTCGACCAGCGTCTCATAGCCGCGCTCGATGTTCTGCACCTGCTCAACCTCGGTCACGCCCTTTGCTGCGAGGCCCGCAATGACCATCGCCGCGCCCGCGCGCAGGTCGTGCGCGCGCACCGGCGCGCCCTTGAACTCCTCCACGCCTTCGATGACCGCGATCTTGCCGTCCACATGGATGTTCGCGCCCATGCGGGTCAGTTCTTCGGTATAGCGGTAGCGGCTGTCCCACACGCCCTCGGTGACAATGCTCGTGCCCTCTGCAAGGCAGAGCGCGGTCGTCATCTGCGGCTGCATATCGGTCGGGAAGCCCGGATACGGCATGGTTTTGATATTGGTTTTGGTGAGCCTGCCCTCGCGGCGGACGAGCACCGCATCGTCAAACTCGGTCACCTCGACGTTCATCTCCTTGAGCTTCGCGGTGATGCACTCGAGATGCTTGGGGATGACATTCTTGACCAGCACCGAGCCGCCGCACGCCGCGACCGCCGCCATAAACGTGCCGGCTTCGATCTGATCCGGAATGATGGAATAGCTGCCGCCGTGCAGGCGCTCGACGCCGCGGATCTTGATGACGTCCGTGCCCGCGCCCTTGACGTTTGCGCCCATCGCGTTCAGGAAATTCGCCAGATCGACGATGTGCGGTTCCTTGGCGCAGTTTTCCATAATGGTCTGCCCCTTGGCAAGCACCGCCGCAAGCATGATGTTCATCGTCGCGCCGACCGAGACAACGTCAAAGTAGATATGTGCGCCGTGCAGTCCATCCTCGGGCGCTTCGGCGCGAATGTAACCGCCCTTGGGCAGCGTGACCGTGGCGCCGAGGGCCTCAAAGCCCTTGATATGCTGGTCGATCGGGCGCACGCCGCCGAAATTGCAGCCGCCCGGCATGGCAACCTCAGCAAAGCCGTACTTACCCAGCAGCACGCCGAGCAGATAGTAGGACGCGCGCAGCTTGCGCTCCAGCTCATGCGGCTTGAGGCTCGGATTCTGAGAATTCTGGATCTCCACCGTTGTCGCGTTGACAAGGCGGATCTGCGCGCCCAGCTCGCGCATGATCTCCAGCTGCAGCGTTACGTCGATGATCTTGGGTACATTCTCAATGCGGACAGGGCCGTCCGCCAGCAGCGCCGCCGGAACGATGGCCACCGCCGCGTTTTTCGCGCCGGAGATCGTCACCTCGCCGTTGAGCGTTTTACCGCCGTTGATTACATACTTGGTCAAACCTACCTACTCCTCACTCTTGTAAAGCGCGGGGCGTCCGCGCCTGTTTCTATCGATACTGTATTGTATGAACACGGAAGCCTTACGGTGCGTCCGCGAAAATTCTCACCAATCTATTTTACCATAATTTTTGATAAAGGAAAGCGCTTTTTCAATTTTCCTGATCTACAACTGTCTTTTTGTCACAATCCACCAAATATCCGCCCGAATTGGTCTCGATCTTCCAAGTCGGCGTGAGCTGCAAACGCCGGCTGCTGTCCGTCTGCATCCGGTAGCCCGCCGTCATGGAAAGGATGACATCGGCTTCCGGCTGCCCTGCGGCAAATTCCAGCAGCGCATCCGCCGCGCTGCAGGACACATCGCCGCCGCGGACCGTTGTATACGGCGTTCCGAAGCTCCACAGTCCGGAAAGCACCGCCTCGCCGTTTTCCTCGAAGCGCAGCGACACTGCGCGGTTGAATACGGGCAGTCCCGCGACCGTACCGGTCAGGGTGACGGTCATTCCGTCCCCGGCCAGCGTCTCGTCCTCAGCTGCAAAGCCCCACTTCGCAAACAGGCTGCGCGCCAGCCGCGCCGCATCGGCTTCGTCCTGCGGCGGGTCCGCATCGATCGCAAAGCGGCCGCTTACACTGCCGTCCGCCCGCCATTCGACCGCGCCCCGCTCGCTTTCAAACACGACCGTGCCGTCCTCCTGCTCGGTGCGCTCCATCTCCTGCCCCAGTATCGCAGCGGCGACCGCCTCTTCGTCCGCACGGCTGCGGTCAATGGAAAGCGCAGGGAGCACCCTGTTCTCCGGCAGACGAAACGCCTCATCCAGCGCAAGGCCGTAACCCCCTGCCAGCGTGCGCAGGCTGGTCTCCAGTTCCTCCGCCCGCTCCCTGTCCTGCCACAGCTTGACGCTCAGATTGCCGAGCAGAAACAGGTTGACCGCCAGCAGGATCACGATCAGCACATTTTTAACCTTGGCCCACTGCAAGCGGATTCACCTCCTGTCAGCCCTCGTTTTTCAGATAAAACCGCGCGGGCGCGTACAGTTCCTCCTGCGCGCGGTATGCCACCATCATGCCGCGCTCCTCCGCGGATGCGCCCGCTGCCGCCTGCCGCGCGGGCAGCACGGTGCGGCGCGTCTCCTGCGCGGCAAACCGCTGCAGGTGAATGGTCGCAGAAGCGAGCGCGCCGTCATCCGTAAAACGGAAGGTGGCAAAATCGCTCTCGCCCAATACGGGAACCCCGCCGTAAAGCTGCATGAACGCCAGCGTGGTCTGCCTTCCGCTCTGCTGCACCGCGTACAGCGACGCATGGGTATCGCACTCGCCCGCGCGCAGCGCGGCGTCCAGAATCAGGCGGGCGCAGTCAAGCTGTGCGTCCAGCGCAGACTGCCCGCTCACCTCGCCCTGCTCATAGGCGTACACCGTGCTGTCCTCTCCGGTGGAGGCATATTGGAGCAAGCCGGACGCGCTCACGCGCAGCGTGCTTGCATTGTCAACAAACACACGCACCTGACCGTTCTGCTCGGAATAAAACTCCGTATACGCGGAAAAGCCAAACGCAGTGAGCAGCCCTTCCAGTCCGGCGCCGCTCTGCGGGGCGAACAGATCGACCCCGACTTCATCCAGCAGCGGAAGGGTGAGCGTTTCAGTGTCAAACAGCAGGTTCTCCGGATATACCGCATACGCATCGCCTGAAAACGCGCACGGAAGACCGCGGAAGGCCTGCTGCGCGGAATCCAGCGCGCTCTGTTCCACCTGCGCCGCAGCGCTGTACAGCGTGCCGTCCGACGCGCGCACAAACAGCCGCTCCGCCCCCGCGGCGTATACCAATGTTTCCACCGTCAGCTCGCCGCCGTCCTGCCAGCTGCCGCCCATCCAGCCTGCGATCGCGCTCAGCGGGATCGCGCCGTGATAGCGCAGCAGCGCGCAGTCGCCCGCGCGCAGCGCCGCGACCAGCTCTTCCTCTGTGCTCTCTCCAAGCGTTCCGTCCGACAGGGCCTGCGCCCAAACCGGACGCACCGCCGCAAGGCCTGCGTCGATCTCGGTCAGGCTGTACTGCACGCCGTAGAGCCGCCCGTCCACTGTCAGCGCGAGCTGCGCGGGATCGGCCGCGGCCACGCCGGACGAGCGCAGCTCATAGCCGACCGCCCCGCCAAACAGGTGGTCATACGCGCGGCGCAGCAGATTGTCCGCGGGCATCTGCTCAATATTCAGGCCCACCAGCCAGTTCGCCGCGCACAGCAGACACAGAAGCAGCGCAAGTGCGATCAGCGAGATATTTTTTGCGGTGTTCTTCGCCGAATGCTGCGCGCCCTTCATGCCGGCCCCTCCTCACTGCTCGGGGTCAGATCGGTCGGCAGGGTGATCGTAACGGTTGTGCCGCTGCCGTATTCACTGGCAAGCGCGATCTTGCCCTCGTGCTGTTCGACGATCTCCTTTGCGATCGCAAGGCCAAGGCCGGTGCCGCCCGCGGCGCGGCTTCTCGCCTTATCCACGCGGTAGAAGCGCTCAAACAGGCGCGGCACGTCCGCCGCAGGGATGCCGATGCCGTCGTCCTCCACCGTGATGCGGACACGGTTTTTCGGCACCGCGCACGCGGCCAGCCGGATATGCCCGCCGGAGGGCGTATACTTGACCGCATTGGACAGGATGTTGACCACGACCTGCTCAATGCGCTCGCGGTCGCCCACGATCTTCGGCAGATCGTCCGGCGTTTCCACCTTCAGCTCATGCCCGCTTTCCTCGGCGGTCAGCTTCATGGCGTTTGCCACGTTATGCAGCATATCCGCAAGGGAGAAGCGCGTCATGCGCAGCTCCATGCGTCCGTAATCCAGCTTGGACAGGGTCAAAAGATCGGTCACGATGCGCGCCATGCGCTCGGACTCGCTCGAAATAACGCCGAGGAACTGCTTTTCCGTGTCGATCGGGATATCGCCCGCCGCATCCAGCAGCGTCTCGGTATACGAGCGGATGTTGGTCAGCGGGGTGCGCAGCTCATGCGATACGTTGGCAACGAACTCGCGCCGCGCGTCGTCCAGCCGGCGCTGCTCGGTGATATCGTGGATGACCGCGATCACGCCGCCCTCGCCGTCGAGCGCGCCGTAGGGCGCGAGCGTGATCGACAGCACACGCCCAAGGCGCGTCGTTTCGCTCGTCAGGAAGGAGCGCATGGCGGTTTCGTCCGAACCGAGCATATCGAGGTCGGCGAACATCTCGTCAAAGCTGAGATCGTCCTCCATGCGCACGCCGAGCAGGCTTTCCGCCGCGGGGTTCATGTGGATCAGCCTGCCGTCAGTGGTGAAGGCGGCCACACCGTCGCTCATGTGCAGGAACAGGGTGTTGAGCTTGTCGCGCTCGCCCTGCACTTCGCCGACTGTGCTTTTCAGGCGCCGCGCCATGTAGTTGAACGACCGCGTCAGCTCGCCGATCTCATCCGAGGACTGCACGCCGAGGTCCTGATCGAAGTTGCCCTCTGCGATCGACTTTGCGCCCTCGGTGATGCGCTCGATCGGCGTGGTGATGGTTTTGGACAGCAGAAAGGACAGCAGGATCGCCGCCAGCAGGCCGAACATCATCGCCTGCATCACGATCTGGAAAAACCGCCACGAAAGGTCGGAGATCTCCTGCTTGTCGTCTGCGATGTACACGATATAGTCCACGGTCTCATTTTCATCCATGTCGATCGGCACCGCAATGTCCATCATGCCGTCGGACACCGAGGATCGCGTGCCCGCGCCGCCCGCCATCGCAGCGATGATATTGCTGGTGCGCGTCACCGTGATATTGGGGTTGGAACCGTCCAGAAAGCGCCCCTGACCGTCCAGAATATAGTAATTGCGGTAGTCGTTGATTCCGAGCCGGCTCCGGTGCGCGTCTATGATGGTGATCAGACCGTCCGTGCCGCTCTGCGCCGCAGCCTCTTCCATGGAGAGGATGGTGTCTGCCGTGAACACACTCTGCATCTGCTCATAGAAGCTGTCCAGATAAAAAGTATTGACGCTGTTGATCAGAAACGTGCCGACCACCGCCATGACTGAAATGATCATCAGCACCAGAATCAGCACCAGCTTCATATGCAAGGATCGAAACATGAGACACCTCCAACAAGGCTTCGTTTGAAACCACGGTTCCAAACGAGGGGCTTTGCCGCGTGCCACGCGGACAAAGCCAAGACGCGGTTTTGCGCGCCGCAAGCGGCACACAAAACCGCTTCCCTGTATCAAAACCGTGATACATGGCCCAGGCCACCCTCTCTTGACGCTTCGCGTCAATTCACCTTGTGCTCCCGGTTTTTATGAAATTGCGCGGTTTCCGCGCAATTATCAATCAGCAAACGGCTCTGCCGTTTGCGTAAAAAGGCAGGACATGTGCCTGTCTTTTTACACCTCGACTCAGGCGTCTTGGGCGCCGCCGTTCGGGTATCGGGGAGCGGTTTCTCCGGAACCGCTCTCCGTATATAGGGGGCTTGTGAAGCCCCCTATATGCCGGCGCAGGGCGTCAGCCCTCGCTGGCAAAGTAGTACCCCATCCCCCGCTTGGTCATGATATACTTGGGGCTCGCGGGCTGGTCCTCGACCTTTTCGCGCAGGCGGCGGATCGCAACATCCACCGCGCGCAGGTCGCCGTAATACTCATAGCCCCAGACCTGCTCCATCAATTCTTCGCGCGAGAACACGCGCCCGGGCGAAGCCGACAGGAAACATAAAATATCGAACTCGCGCGCGGAAAGCTCGAGCGCGCGCCCGTTTTTATACACCATGCCGTTATCGCGCGAAATGCGCAGCCCGCCGCCGGACGGCGCCGCGGGCTTTGCCCGCTCCTCTCCGGACAGCGTGCGCCGCATATTCGCTTTGACGCGGGCCATCAGCTCGCGCATGGAAAAGGGCTTGGTGATATAATCGTCCGCGCCAAGCTCCAAGCCGAGCACCTTATCGGTCTCCTCTTCCCGGGCGGTGAGCATGATGATCGGGGTATCGTGCTTTTCGCGGACATGATTCAGCACCTCGAAGCCATCCATCTCGGGCAGCATCACGTCCAGCAGAATCAGGTCGGGCGCGTCCTCCAGCGCGCGGCGCAGTCCCTCCGCGCCGTCGTAGGCGACCAGCGTATCATAGCCCTCGCGCTGCAGATTAAACACCAGAATATCCGCAATGGCCTTTTCATCCTCGACCACGAGGATCGTTTTTTTATCCATAGGTTCCTCCTTCTCAGAGGTGGATTGCCAAACAATGAAACAGGGAATTACTCCGCTTCTTCCGTAAAACGGGGACATGCGCACTTTCCTGTAAACAGCGTGCGCCGCAGGAATGCGGATCGCGGCTTGCGGGCCGCAGTCCCCTCAGAACAAATTTTTCAGCCTTGCACGGTACAGGGCAAGCGCGGTTTTCGCGTCGCGGATCTCGTCGCGCGCGACCATGTTCTCCGCCTCGGCGATCGGCAGCCGCACGACCTCGACGAACTCGTCCTCGTCCGGCTGCATCTCGCCCTCGGTCAGGTCGAGCGCCGCGAACAGATGCACGACCTCGGTCAAAAACCCTGGGGAGGGGTATACGCATCCCAGCGGCACCATGCGTCCGGCGGTACAGCCGGTCTCCTCCTTCAGCTCGCGCGCGCCGCAGTCTGCGATGCTTTCTCCCTCGCCGTGATCCAGCTTGCCCGCCGGAATCTCGAGAAGCTCCGTATCGTACGGGTAACGGAACTGCCGCACCAGAATGACGTTGCCGTCCTTATCGATGGGCAGCACACCCACGCCGCCGACATGCTCGCACACCTCGCGCGGCGCGGTCTTGCCGTTCGGCAGCTCTACCTGATCGAGCCGCGCCTTCATGATCTTGCCTTCGAAAAAGTATTCGTAGGAAAGCTGTTTTTCCCGCATATTCATCTGTCAGTCCTCCTTATCAGGCTTGCCGAAGCAGCGCAGAATGTAAGCAGTCTCCGGCGGCACGGTAACGTGCAAGCCCTGGCTGTCCGCGTGGTCAAACGACGCATCCTCCAACATATCCACCGCGTAAACCGCATCCACGCACGCCTTCACCGCATGGTGGCCGCGGTTGACCAGAATATGCAGCAGCGCATGGTCGCTCGTCCGCTTGTAATGCAGCAGCGCGCCCTCGCTCTCGACAAAGCGCAGCTCCCCGCGCGCCAGCGTTTCACTCTCCGCGCGCAGAGCGCATAGTTTCCGGTAAAAGGTGAGCAGTTCGCGGTCCTCCGCGCCCCAGGGATAGGTGCGGCGGTTAAACGGGTCCTCAAAGCCCTGACGGCCCGCCTCATCCCCATAGTAAATGGTGGGCGAACCCGGCATGGTGAACTGGATGACCGCCGCCAGCTTGAGCTTCCGCTTGGCGGTTGCCAGCCGGTCCATGGGAAGGGTATAGTGCGCGCGGCCGTCGCGATCCATCTTCCATTCCTCCTCGGTCACGCCGAGCAGGGTGAGTGCCCGCGCCGTATCGTGTGTGCCGATCACATTCATCAGGTTGTAGAACACGTCGCGCGGATAATTTTCACGGATGCACTCCATGGTCTCCGCGAAGTGCTCGGCCGTGCCTCCGGTCAGGAACGCGAGGATCGCATCCCGCAGCGGGTAGTTCATCACCGAGTCCAGCTCGCCGCCTTGAAAGTATTTACGGCGCTCGGAATAGGCGATTTTATTGGAGGCATCCTCCCATACCTCGCCGATGATGAGCGCGTCCGGCTTTTCGCGCTTGGCGGCGGCGTTTAAGCGCCGGATGAATTCGTCGGGCAGCTCGTCCGCCACATCCAGCCGCCAGCCGGAAGCGCCCAGCCGCAGCCAGCGGCGCACGACGCTGTCCTCGCTTTTGAAAATATAGTCCTGATAGGTCTCATCCATCTCCCGCACCTGCGGCAGGGTGTAGATGCCCCACCACGAGCCGTACCGGTCCGGCCACTGCTGAAAATCATACCAGCGGTAATACGGCGACTCCTTGGACTGATGCGCGCCCACGCTGTTATACCGCCCGCGTCCGTTGAAATAGCGGCTGTCAAAGCCGGTGTGGTTGAACACGCCGTCCAGCACCACGCGCATGCCGCGCGCCTCAGCCTCGCGGCACAGCTCCTGAAAGTCCTCCTCGCAGCCGAACAGCGGGTCGATGCGCTTATAGTCGCCGGTATCATAGCGATGGTTGGAATACGCCTGAAAGATCGGATTGAAGTAGATCGTTGTCACATGCAGGCTTTCCAAATAGTCCAGCTTGCCAATCACGCCGCGCAGCGTGCCCCCGAAAAAGTCGTTGTTGAGGATCTCGCCGTTTTCGTCCGGCCGGTAGGCTGGGATATCGTCCCAGTTTTCATGCAGCACGCGCGGGGCGATCCCCTCTCCCTCCGGCTGCACGGGCATTTTGTCCCTGCAAAAGCGGTCGGGGAAAATATTGTACGAGATGCCATCCCCAAACCAGCGCGGCGGCTGGTAGGCGGGATCGTAAACGGTCAGCTGGTATTTATCGCCGAGCGTATCGATGATTTCGCCGCGGCCGCCGTAGCCGCGCGCGCAATAGCGCGGGCCGTCCGCAGTGTCAAGCGTAAAATAATACCAGTACAGGCCGGGATGGTCGGGCGTGAAAGTCGTGCTGTACCGGTCGCGCGCGCCGGCCAGGCCGAACCAGCGCATAGGGAAAGCCTGCGGCGCTTCGCCGTCCTCCTCCACCCAGAGCGTGATATGCTCGGTGCCGTGCTCACGCTTGGGATAGGCGGAAAACGTCACGGTCTGTCCCGCCGGCACAGCGCCGTAAGGCGATTTGTATTTCGTTTCGCGCGAATGAAAGATGCAATTGGGAATGGTTTTCAAACAGCTTCCCCCAAACTTCAAAACTCTTGTCGAGCCATACACACCGCCGCCGCGGCGCGGTATCGCTTTTTATAGTATAGCACAAACTCCCCGCAAGGTAAACAAAAAACGGCTCTCCCGAGCCGTTTGAAGCCGTTTGGAAATCACCGCATTCCGAACGGTCTCTCGATGAAAACCGCGGTTTCAATCCGAACTGCCGGTGTCTGCGCGCGGCCATTGGGCGCACCCTGCATTTTCCTCCCGTTCCAGTTCGTCCGCCATGCTGCGCCACAGCTTGTAAGTGGTATCGACAAGCGCCGTGCGCTCCTCCTCCGAGAGCATGGAGAGCGAGCGGCGCTCGAACCGGCGCAGCGCGGTGCTGATCTCGCGCGCGAACGCCCGCCCCTCCTCCGTCAGGCGAACCACACGGCTGCGCCGGTCCTCCTCGGAGACATGCCGCGCCGCTATCCCCCGCTTTTCCAGGCTGTCGATCACGCTGGCAACCGTCTGCTTGGACAAATGCAGGCGGCGGCACAGTTCGCTCTGTGCGATCGGTTCGGTCTGCTCATGCAGCAGGGCAAGAATATTGAGCATATTAAAGGTGACGCCGCGGCGCGCCGCCCATTTTTCATAAACCGCGTCCAGCCCGAGCCAGCTTTCGTAGTATCGGTTCAACACCTCGTCCATCGTGCGTGCCATTGTCCGACCTCCCTTTGCAACTATTGTATCCGCGCGCACCGCCGCCGTCAAGGGAAAACGCCGCGGCGTTTTCCCTGCGGTTGATTCTTTGACAGGGCGGATTTGCCCGTTTGCAGTCAATCCCGCCCGCTTTCCGGCGTATAAATGAAAACAGCAGGCGGTGTATCGCCTGCTCCACACCGCGGCCCCACACGCCGCACCGGAAGAAAGGAAGAACTGCAATGAACCTGCGAATCCGCATGAAAAACCCGGTTTTCTGGATCCAGATCGTGCTCGGCGCGGTGGCGACCGCGCTCGCCTATGCCGGCCTGACCGCCGCCGACCTGACCAGCTGGCCTGCCCTGTGGGAGGTGCTGAAAAGCACGTTTACCAACCCTTACTGCCTGTTTCTTGTTGCCTCCAACATCTGGGCCGCGCTCAACGACCCCACGACCAGCGGCCTCTCCGACAGCGACCGTGCAAAAACCTACGACAAGCCCCTGGAAAAATAAAACCGTCCGTGAGGAAGCGGCCGCTTCCTGTTTTGTGCAGGCGGTTTTATGCAGGCGCGGCAGTGCCCCTTGACAATAGTCCGGTATCAGACTATACTGATGCTATTCTGCAAGCACGGCACCCGGGCAAAGGAGGACACGCCGCAATGCCAATCAAGCTATCCGATCATTTCACCTACCGCAAGCTGCTCCGCTTCACGCTTCCCTCCATCATCATGATGGTAATTTCCTCGATTTACAGCGTGGTGGACGGTCTGTTCGTATCCAATCTGATCGGCGATCTCGCGCTTTCCTCGGTCAATATCGTGTTTCCGGTAGCAATGATCGTCGGTTCGTTCGGCTTTATGCTGGGCACTGGCGGCAGCGCTATTGTGGCGCGCACGATGGGCGAGGGCGATCAGGAGCAGGCAAACCGGTATTTCTCCATGATCATCCTCGCGGTCGTGCTGCTCGGCGTGGTGCTGAGCACATTCTGCGTGATCTATACGGAACCCATCGCGCGTTTCGCGGGCGCGAGCGACGCGCTGATCGAGGACTGTATCGTCTACGGACGCATTCTGCTGGCGGGCAGCGTGCCCTTCATGCTGCAAACCTCGTTCCAGAGCTTTTTCGTAGTGGCAGAAAAGCCGCAGATGGGCCTTGCGCTCTCGATCGCGGCGGGTGTGACCAACATGGTGCTGGACTACGTGCTGATCGCGGTATGCGGCCTGGGGATTGCCGGGGCAGCCATTGCGACGGTGCTCGGCTACTGTGTAGGCGGCGTGCTGCCGCTGCTGTACTTTCTGCATCCCAAGCGCAAGGGAATGCGGCTGACCCGCACCCGTTTTTATGGGAAGCAGCTGCTCCATGCCTGCGCCAACGGTTCCTCCGAGCTGCTGAGCAATATTTCTTCGTCCGTCGTCGGCATCCTGTACAACCTCCAGCTCATGCGCCTGATCGGGGAAGCAGGCGTCGCCGCATATTCGGTGATGATGTATGTGGACTTCGTGTTCATCGCGGCGTTTCTCGGTTTTTCCATCGGCAGCGCGCCCATCGTCAGCTATCACTACGGCGCGGCAAATCAGACTGAGCTGAAAAATGTGTTCCGCAAAAGCATGGTCGTCATCCTGTGCACCTCATTGGCCATGGTCGTGCTGAGCGAACTGCTCAGCCGGCCGCTGTCCTCTGCCTTTGTAGGCTATAACGCCGAACTGCTGGATATGACCGTACATGGTTTCCGGCTTTTCGCGCTGTGCTACCTGTTTGCCGGCATCAATATCTATGCCTCCTCGTTTTTCACGGCGCTGTGCAACGGGGCGCTGTCCGCGCTGATTTCGTTCCTTCGCTCCCTGCTGCTGCGCGGCGGTATGGTATTGCTCATGCCCCTCCTGTTCGATCTGGATGGCATCTGGGCCGCGGTGACCGTCGCGGAAGGGCTGGCAGCGATCATCTCCGTCGGCCTGCTGTATGCCATGCGCAAACGGTATCAGTATCTGTGACCGCACACGGCGGCACGCCGGTAAAAGAAAGGGCCTGTTGCAAAATAAAAGTGCAATAGCAATTTGCACAAAAAACGGGCCCAATAAGACAAATCGCCCCTCAAAAGAAGCTGTTTTGACTTCCTTTGAGGGGCGTATTTTGTACATTATTTTTGGGAC
>DXDO01000202.1 GCA_019115425.1 Candidatus Agathobaculum merdigallinarum
GGAACGTCACCTTTTCGGGCGGCTTTGCCGTTCAGCAGGATTTTGATGAACTGGCGGACATTCCCAAATCCACGATTTTGCACCAGTCAAATAACATGGAATTGTATTTTGAGGTGGACGACTTCGACGCATTTATGGATAAGCTGCATGGCTTTCTGGATGTGGAGCTAGTGCATCCGCCCAAGATGCACGTGTGGCAGCAGCGTGTCGTCCGCCTGTATGATCCGGACTGGCATATGATCGAGGTCGGAGAATCTATGGCGGTGGTAGCGCAGCGGCTGCTGAAAGAAGGCTTTACAGTGGAGCAGACTGCGCAGAAAACACAGCTGCCGGTCGAATTTGTGGAACAATGCAGGAAAGGTATGGAATAGGATATGTTCGGTTATGCGCCGAAATTTGTTGATTGCGGCGATGCTCGCATCGCCTGCTATGTTGTAGGGGATGGAAAGCCGCTTGTGCTGCTGCACGGCAACGGAGAGGACAGCGCATACTGGAAGGCGCAGATTCCCGAGTTTACGCGGTTTTATCGTGTCATCGCAGTGGACAGCCGCGGACACGGCATGTCAGAAAGCGGGGCGCATGGTCTGTCGTTCGCTCTGATGGCAGAGGATCTGAAAATGGTTCTTGATGCCTGCGGCGTGAAAAAAGCGCATATCCTTGGTTTTTCAGATGGCGGTAATCTGGCAATCAAGTTTGCGCTGACCTATCCGGACTATGTAGACAAGCTGATCCTGAACGGTGCGAACGTGGAGATGTTCAGCGGCATCAAGCCATATATCCAGCTGCCGGTATACGCAGGATACGGCGTGCTGTCGGCAATGGCGCGCGTGAGCAGGAAGGCTGCGCGAAAGCGTGATGTGCTTGGCCTGATGGTGCATCCGTATGGCGTGGATATGGAGGATCTGGCGCGGCTGACCATGCCGACCCTGATCATTGTCGGCGAGCATGATATGGTGCGCGAGAGCCAGACAAAAGAGATGGCGGCGCGCATCCCACACTGCCGCGTCGAAATCTTTCGCGACGGCGATCATTTTGTTGCGGCAAAGCAGCCGTCCCGTTTCAACCGGACGGTCATTGAGTTTTTATTGGGGAGATAATCAGACATGCAGTTCATGAAAGCAGGGGAGCCTGCGGAAAGCAATATTTTTAACCAGCTGGACGAGCGCAAGCGCGCGTTGCTTGCCAGCGGCAAAGATGTTATCAATCTTTCGATCGGTACGCCGGATTTTCAGCCCGACAGCCATGTGCGGGAGGCGGTCAGCCGCGCGGCGCTCGACCCAGAGCAGTATAAATATTCGCTGAATGAAACGAGCGCGCTGTTGGATGCGGTGCAGAGCTGGTACAGGCGGCGCTACAACGTGGAGCTGGCAGATGATGAAATCATGGCGGTGTGCGGCTCGCAGGAGGGCATCGCGCATGTCTGTTTCCCGTTTGCCGGGCCGAATGATCTGATTTTGGTGCCAGACCCGGGATATCCGATTTTCTCGTTTGGCCCGCTGATGACCGGCGCTACGGTCGCGCTGTATCCGCTGCGCGCGGAAAATAATTGGGTGCTGGATTTTGGGGACATTCCAGAGGATGTGGCTGACCGCGCCAAGGCGATGGTCGTGTCCTATCCGAATAACCCAACAACCGCGGTCGCGGATCGTTCGTTTTACGAGCGGTTGGTGACCTTTGCGCGCGAGCATAATATCATTGTGATTCACGACAACGCCTATTCCGACCTGCTGCTGAACGGGGAGCAGGGGCTTTCCTTCCTGTCCATTCCAGGCGCGAAGGAGGTTGGCATCGAGTTTAACTCGCTTTCCAAAACGTATAACCTGACCGGCATGCGCGTTTCGTTTGCGCTCGGCAATCGCGAGGTGATCGGTAAATTCCGCGCGTTCCGCTCGCAGATCGATTACGGCATGTTTTACCCTGTTCAGGCGGGCGCGGTGGCGGCGCTGACCGGACCGCAGGATATCGTCGCGCGCAACCGCGAGGGCTACATGGCGCGGCGCGATGCGCTGTGCGGCGGACTGCGCCGCATCGGCTGGGACGTGCCGGATGCACAGGGTACCATGTTCGTCTGGGCGAAGATCCCAGACAGATTTACATCCTCTGTTGACTTTGTGCTGGAGCTGATGGAGAAAACCGGCGTGATCGGCGTGCCGGGCAGCGCATTCGGCGCGCAGGGTAAGGGCTATGTGCGCTTTGCATTGGTCGTGCCGCCCGAACGTATGGAGGAGGCGGTACGCCGCATTGATGAAAGCGGCATCGTGAAAGGATGAGGCAGAAAATGAGGATCGACCACGCAGCGCTGTATACTGCTGATTTGGAGCGGTCGCGTGCGTTTTACGAAAAATATTTTGACGGTACGGCGGGAAAGCAGTATCATAATCTGCACACCGGCCTAAAAACCTACTTTATCTCGTTTGCGGACGGCGCACGGCTCGAGCTGATGACGCGGCCGGCATTGGAAGAGCCGGAGCGTTCGCACCGGTGGGCCGGATGGACGCATCTGGCGTTTAAGGCGGGCACACGTGAAAATGTGGACGCACTGACCGAACGCCTGCGTGCGGACGGCTATGAGGTGACCAGCGGGCCGCGTGTGACTGGCGACGGATACTACGAAAGCTGCGTGCTCGATCCGGACGGCAACACGATTGAGATCGTGGCATAAAGGAGAAAACATGAAACTGATTTCCTGGAATGTAAACGGCCTGCGCGCCTGCGTGGGCAAGGGATTTTTTGATTTTCTGGCGGCGGAGCAGCCGGACATGATGTGTCTGCAGGAGACTAAGCTTCAGCCTGAACAGGCGCCGCAGATCGAGGGATATTACGAATATTGGAACTCGGCGGAAAAGAAGGGCTATTCGGGCGTGGCGCTGTTTTCCAAAAACGAGCCGCAGTCGGTGACCTATGGCATCGGCATTGAGGAGCACGACCATGAGGGCCGCGTCATCACGGCCGACTACGGCGAATTTTATCTGGTGACGGTCTACACGCCAAACTCGCAGGATGAACTGAGGCGTTTGGACTATCGTATGCGCTGGGAGGACGACTTCCGCACCTACCTGAAAAAGCTGGATGCGGAAAAGACGGTCATTGTGTGCGGCGATATGAACGTCGCGCACAAGGAGATTGATCTGAAAAATCCCAAGACCAACCGGCGCAATGCAGGCTTCACGGATGAAGAACGCGCTAAAATGACCGAACTGCTGGAGGCTGGGTTTACCGATACCTTCCGCCATTTTTACCCGGATCTTGAGGGCGCGTATTCGTGGTGGAGCTATCGTTTCAAGGCGCGCGAGAAAAATGCAGGGTGGCGCATCGACTACTTCCTCGTGTCCGACCGCTTTGCGGACCGCGTCAAGGATGCGCGCATTTTAAGCGATGTGTTCGGCTCGGACCACTGTCCGGTGCTGATCGAAGTGGAGTGAGCAGATGGACAGGCATAAGCAGATGTTTTTCCCAGAGGCAACGTATTTCGGTGAGACTGGGCCGGAGGAGAAAAATTGCCCCAACCCGCTCGACCGCCCCGATCTCTATGCGGAGGAGAACGAGCCACAGGAGCCGCTCTGGACGCTTCCGGACGGCCCCTCTGAGCCGTGCCCATGCTGCGGTGCGGATATCCCGGAAAACCCGTCCCCGGGCTACATCTGCCCGATGTGCTGGTGGGAGATCGATTACTTTACGGCGGACGAGGACGAGCCGAGCGACCAGAACCACGGCCTGTCGCTCGAGGAAGCGCGGCTGAACTTCCGCACGTTCGGTATCTGCGATCCATGGCTGCGCCGCAATAAAGACGAAGAATAAAAAAGGTTACGGATTCCATTTGCGGAATCCGTAACCTTTTTTATGTACAGTGTTCAGCCGCCGAGCAGCCCGCATAGCGCAATCAAACCGGGGATGGTAACAGCGGATAAAATGGTGGAAACCGCGATGGCTCGCGTGGAAAACAGATAGTCCGTACCATATACCTGACCGAACATGGAGCAGACCATCGCGACCGGCGCGGCGGCGCTGATCAGCATCGTGTTTCGCAGCGTGGTTTCGAGCGGGAGCAGAAGGAAGATGACCATGGTGATCAACGGCAGCACAAGCAGGCGCAGCGCGGTTACAAAGTACACCTGCTTGTCGCGGAAGCAGGAGCGCAGGTCACACTGGGCGAGAAACGCGCCGAGAATGATCATGGCGACTGGGGTGTTGAGTGAGGCAAGGTAGGAAACACAGGACGCAGGGATCGCGGGAAGCTTCAGCGGTGTAAGGAAAAACAGCAGGCCGATCGCCAGCGATACAGTGCCAGGATTGAGGACGGCATTGCGGATCTTCTGGCTGCGGCTGGTTTCCTGTGAAAGCTGTGTAATCCCATAGCTCCACAAAATAACGTTATTGACCGCGATAAACGCCGAACCAAGAAACAGGCCGTGTGAGCCATACAGCGCATCCAGCAGCGGCAGCGCCATAAAGCCGCAGTTGGTGAATACCACGCACATACGCTTGTCCGCATAGTTTTTGTGCGGCCCGTCCGCACGGAACAGGATGTGGCTGACGAGAATGGATAACCCCATCGCCAAAAAGGCGCAGCCGGCGGAAATGATCAGCTCGGTGCCGAGCGCAGGCTCGAATTCGCGCTGGAACGAGTCAATGATCACGCTGGGGGCGACAATACGCGTCAGAATCATTGAAAGCTGCCCGGCGCCGTCGTTCGTCAGGTATTTTAACCGGAAGCAAATATATCCCACCGCCATCAACAGAAACATGACGAGGATTTGGGAAATAAGAATCTGCATATTCTCAAGCATAGAGAAATACCTCCGGTAGGTTGGATTTGTCACGATTTTTATCATAAAACAAAGCGGGGGTGCTTGTCAATGGGCTAGGAATGTTTTAGCAGGACGGAGCATAGGATAGGGCGAAAGGGTGGATAGCTGTGAGAAAGATGATCTGCGCCGCCTTGCTCAGCGGGGTGCTGCTGGTTCAGGCAGCCGCACTGCCGGAGATGGGCGATCTGAACGCGAAATCGGCTGCGCTGTACGCGGCCAACGGGCAGGAACTATATGCGTATAATGCGGATGAGCCGCTGCAGCCCGCCTCGGTGACCAAAGTGATGACCATGCTGCTGGCAATGGAAGCGCTGGAACGCGGCGACGTGACATTGGATACCATGATTACCGGCAGCGAATACGCCTGCTCGATGGGCGGCACGCAGGTATGGCTTGAGCCGGGTGAACAACTCTCTCTGGATGAAATGCTCAAGGCGATTGCAGTCGGCTCGGCAAACGACTGCGCAGTCGCGGTAGCAGAGCATCTGGCGGGTACCGAAGCGGCGTTCGTCGAGCGGATGAACCAGCGCGCCGCGGAGCTTGGCTGCACAAATACGAAGTTCATCAATGCCAACGGGCTGGACGGCATGGGAGAAAAGACCATGACCTCGGCGCGTGATATCGCGCTGATTTCCTGCGAGCTTCTGAAGCATCCGAAGATACTCGACTATACCGGCATCTGGATGGACAGCATCCGCGGCGGGACATTTTCGCTGGCCAATACCAACAAGATGCTCAAAAGCTATCAGGGACTCACCGGACTGAAAACCGGATATATTGCAGAAGCCGGATACTGCATCTCAGCCAGCGCCGAGCGGGACGGACTGAGTCTGGTGGCGGTCGTGATGGCAGCGCCGACCAAGGAAACACGCATGGCGGACGCCACGGCACTGCTCAACTATGGTTTTGCCAACTTTGCAGCCTACACCCCGCCGGAGGATGCGCTGACACCTGTTCCCGTTTCCCTTGGGCACGCGGATTTCGTGCAGCCGGTGATGGAGGGCGGCACATCATTTGTTGTGGAAAAAGCGAAAGCGGATGAACTGGAGACCCATTTGGAGCTGCCTGACACCCTGACCGCCCCTGTGGAGGCGGGACAGGAGATCGGAAGGCTGACCGTTACAAGCGGCGGGGAAACGCTGTTGGAAGTTCCGCTGACTGCGGCCGAAGCGGTGGAAGCGGTGACAGTGGCCGATCTGTTTACTTCCTTTCTGTGCGGGCTTGTCAGCGGCGGAGAAGCACAGTAGCATGACCTACAGGAGGGCAGCCGCGCCGGCAGGAGTGTTTTGCCGCATCTTCATTGAAAATCTTCCCAAAACAGAGGAATTTGCATGCGATAGTCGGGATATACTAACGGAAAACAGCTTTGCAGCGTGCTGCGGATGTGATATGGCGGGAAGGGACGCTGACAAAATGACGAAAAAGTTTGCAAATCATGCTTGTGGTTTTGGGTAAACTATGGTACACTAAAAACAACCTCAAAGGTTGGGAGGATATAAACTATGGTAAAACTTATCATTGGCGGCACCGGCTCTGGCAAGACGAAGGAAATCGTTGATCAGGTCAACGCCGCGGTAAAAGAAGAAAAGGGAAGCGTGGTCTGCATTTCGCGCGGCAATAAGCTGACTTTTGACGTTTCGCATGGCGCACGCCTCATCGACGCTACCGATTATCCGATCAAGGATTATGAAAGCCTGCTGGGCTTCCTGTGCGGCATCCATGCCGGTAATTATGATATTACCCGGGTATTTATCGACAGCCTGTACAAGATTGCGGGTGTCAAGGATGTTGCCAAGGCGGAGGAGTTCCTGAATAATCTGGAGAAATTCTCCGAGAAGCACAGTGTCAATTTCACGGTTGCGCTCAGCGAGGAACCGTCTGCTGCAACCGAGGGCATGAAGCGTTTCCTGTAAAAGAAATACTTAGCGGCGGCAATAGTCCCCGTATGTTGCGGGTGGCGGTTCGTATATTGCCGTACCGGTATGGCGATAGAAGGGCGCGTTGCAGAAATGAAATCTGCAGCGCGCTCTTTTATGCGCCGGCAAAAGGAGCATGTGGCCGATAGGTTGTGGAAAAACAAGAGTTTTGGGAAGGAAAAAGGCATAGCAAAGCAGACGCTGGAGTAAATTCCAGCATCAAATGTGGAATGATTCTGTTGTCAGGAGCTAAGCGGTCATTTTTTCATAAACACGGGTC
>DXDO01000203.1 GCA_019115425.1 Candidatus Agathobaculum merdigallinarum
TGATTTCCCAACATGAATACCACTATCTATGGTATAATAGAAACAGTAGGTACAATTTACTGTATATAGGGGGTTGGGAATGAATAAAATTTTGAAAGAAAAACTAAATGAGGCATTGTCCTCAGTCATACCGATCACGCTGATTGTCTTGCTGCTCAGCGCTACAATCACGCCGATGCCGGTAGGGACACTGGTCATGTTCCTGGTAGGCGCGGTGCTGCTGATTGTTGGTATGGCATTTTTCCAGCTGGGAACAGATGTGTCCATGACACCTATGGGCGAGGGCATCGGCGCGCAGCTGCCGCGCACCAAAAACCTGTTTGTGGTCACTGGTATCACGCTGTTGATTGGTATTCTGATCACGATCGCAGAACCGGATTTGCAGGTTTTGGCAGAGCAGGTGCCGTCTATTCCTAATATGCTGCTGATTTGGACGGTTGCGATCGGTGTCGGTCTTTTTTTTGTAATTGCTGTTCTGCGAACGGTATTGAAGATTCGGCTGTCTCTGCTGCTGATCGTATTTTATATCGTTGTTTTTGTACTGTCGATTTTCGTGCCGAATGATTTTGTTTCTGTGGCGTTTGACTCGGGCGGTGTGACAACTGGACCGATCACGGTTCCGTTTATTATGGCACTTGGTGTCGGCCTTGCTTCAATCCGAGGCGACCGCGATGCGCAGGACGACAGCTTTGGCCTGGTTGCGCTTTGCAGCATCGGCCCGATCCTTGCCGTGCTGCTGCTTGGCATCTTTTACCGGAACGGCGATCCGAGCTATACGCCGATTACCGTGCCGGATGTCACGGATACGAAGGAACTGGCGCTCCTTTTCGTACATGGGCTGCCGGAATACATCCATGAGGTGGTTTCCGCGCTCATTCCAATTATTGTTTTCTGCGTGCTGTTCCAATTTATTTTTCGACGCTTTCACCGTATGCAGCTGCAGAAAATCGGCATTGGATTTATTTATACCTTTGTTGGACTTGCCTTATTTTTAACAGGCGTTAACGTCGGCTTCATGCCGGCAGGCCATTACCTCGGCCAGCAGCTTGCCAAAAGCGGACACAGTTGGGTTTTGGTGCCGCTGGGCATGCTGATCGGCTATTTTCTGGTCACTGCAGAGCCGGCGGTGCATGTTCTCAACCGACAGGTTGAGAACATAACCAACGGCGGTATCTCGCAGCGCGCGATGATGCTTAGTCTGTCAATCGGCGTAGCCTGTTCGGTCGGCCTGGCGATGCTGCGCGTACTCACCGGAATCTCGATCTACTGGATGCTGGTGCCCGGTTATTTGGCGGCGCTGGCGCTGACCTTTTTTGTGCCTAAGATTTTCACCGGTATTGCGTTTGACTCAGGCGGCGTGGCCTCCGGTCCGATGACAACGACGTTTCTGCTGCCGTTTTCCATGGGAGCGTGCGAGGCACTGGGCGGAAATGTGCTGACCGATGCGTTCGGCATTGTCGCGATGGTTGCCATGACGCCGCTGCTGACCATTCAGGCGTTAGGGCTGATTTATCAGCACAAGCAGAAGCAGAAGGCGGAGGAGACGGTGCAGGAGCTGCCGGCCGCCGATGAGGATGAGATTATCGTACTCGAGGAGGATGAGACAGATGACTGACTATCAGCCCCAGATGACAGCTCACAGCGCGGTGGAGCTGGTTGTATCGGTCGTTGATGTGAGCAAGGGCGAAAAGGTGCTGCATGTTTATCGCGAATGTCATGCGCTGGTGGATTTTGTCTGTATGGCGCATGGCACGGCACGCACCGAGATGCTGGATCTGCTTGGCATAGGCGAAACAGCAAAGATGATCGTGATGTGCCTGATGAGCAGGGACGGCGCGTGGATGTTGCTCGACCGTTTAGGGCGGGAGATGCAAATGCGTTATCCCGGACATGGTATTGCATTTTCTGTCCCGATCACAGGGATCGGGGTGCGCTGGCACAAAATGCTGACACAGACGGAACCTGAGGAGGAGGTACACAGCGTGAGTAAGCCTGAGAAATCCGGCGGCCTTGATGTGGTTGCGGTGGTCATGGAGCGGGGCTACACCAATCTGGCGATGGACGCAGCGCGCAAGGCGGGCGCCCGCGGCGGCACGGTGATCGCTGCGCGCGGCATTGCAGAGGATGAGGTCAAGCACTTTTTCGGTATCGAGATCCAGGCAGAGCGTGAGATCGTGTTTCTTGTTGTAAAGAGCGAGGAACGGCAGGCGGTCATGACCGAGCTGATGAAGGCAGTGGGAATGAACACCCGCAGCCATGGACTGGTGCTGTCGCTGCCGGTATCGAGTGCGATCGGATTGGCAGACTAAAACAAAATCAGGGGCCGCGGCCGTTTGCTGGCCGCGGCCTTTTTGTATGCCCGGGAAAACGCCGGTGCGGATACTATATATTGTGCTTTTTTATTTTATAATAAAATGCCTGTTTTTCCACAGGTCTTGACAGAAAAACCACAGGCATTTCCACAGCGGAAGGGTTATCCACAGGGACTTTTCCCCACTATCCACAGACCATAAAAATAAAATTTCAGAGATTACAACAATTAAAAACCCTCTTTTCAGACAAATGTGCCAAAAAGATTGTTCCCTCTTGACATCAAAGGGGAATAGCGGTAAAATAATATGCACAGGCACAATATATGGTGCGTTTTTTGGAAAAACACTACGAAATTTAGTGATCGCCGCAAGGCGGTTTTTGTATGGAAGAGGGAAATCACGATATGATTGAGCAGATTGTCAAGCGAGACGGGCGCAGAGCCCCCTTTGAGATTGATAAGATTGCAAATGCGATTTTTGGTGCGGCGAAGGCATCGGGCGGCCAGGATTTCGAAATGGCGCGCAGCCTTGCCGAGCAGGTTGAAAAGGTGCTTGAGGCGTCTGCCGGAGAGGAAATCCCGACGGTCGAGCAGATACAAGATACAGTGGAGAAGGTCCTGATTGAAAGCGGACATGCCCGCACCGCCAAAAAGTACATTCTGTACCGCAACGAGCGCACCCGCGTGCGTGAGATGAACACCAGACTGATGAAGGTGTACGAGGATTTGACCTTCCAGTCCTCGCTGGAAAATGATGTCAAACGCGAAAACGCCAATATCGACGGCGACACCGCCATGGGCACCATGCTCAAGTACGGATCGGAGGGCGCCAAGCAGTTTTACGAAATGTTCATCCTCGATCCGGTGCATGCCAAGGCGCACCGGGAAGGGGATATCCATATTCATGATCTGGACTTTTTGACGCTGACCACCACCTGCTGCCAGATCGATCTGTTAAAACTGTTTGCAAACGGTTTTTCCACCGGCCACGGCTTTTTGCGCGAGCCGAACGATATCCGTTCGTACGCGGCGCTGGCGTGCATCGCGATCCAGTCCAATCAGAATGACCAGCACGGCGGACAGTCGGTGCCCAACTTCGACTATTCCATGGCGCCGGGCGTGAAAAAGACCTTCCGCAAGCTGTTCCGCGATAACCTCGCCAAGGCGCTCGAGGTGTTCGGCGCGGATGAGAATAACGAGGTGGATGCGAAGGCACTGACCGAACGAATCGAGCGGCAGACCGGCAAATGGGCCTGCCTCGCGGGCGACAATGGCTATGATGAGGCGATGGCCGCGGCGCTCGGGGAAACCCTCGATCCGGATACGGTGCGCAAGTGCCTGCGCTTTGCCCGCAAATACGCGGATAAGGAAACGCGCAAGGCCACCTATCAGGCAATGGAGGCGCTGGTACACAACCTGAACACCATGCATTCCCGCGCGGGCGCGCAGATCCCGTTTTCCTCGCTCAACTACGGCACGGATACCTCGCCCGAAGGGCGGCTTGCGATTGAGCAGCTCCTGCTTGCCACCGAGGCCGGTCTGGGCAACGGCGAAACGCCGATCTTCCCGATCCATATTTTCAAGGTCAAGGAGGGCGTCAACTACAACGAGGGCGATCCCAACTACGATCTGTTCAAGCTGGCCTGCCGCGTATCTGCCAAGCGCATGTTCCCGAACTTCTCGTTCCTGGATGCGCCGTTCAACAAGCAGTATTATCGGCCCGGCCATCCAGAGACCGAAGCGGCTTACATGGGCTGCCGCACGCGCGTCATCGGCAACCACTACGATCCCACTCGCGAGATCGTCAACGGCCGCGGCAACCTGTCGTTCACCTCGGTCAACCTGCCGCGCATCGCGATCCGCAGCCACGGCGATATCGACTGGTTCTTTGAAGATCTCGACCGCAAGATCGACATGGTGATCGACCAGCTGCTCGCCCGCTTTAAGATCCAGTGTGCCAAAAAGGTGCGCAACTATCCCTTCCTGATGGGCGAGGGTGTATGGATCGATTCGGATAAGCTCGGGCCGGACGATACGGTCGGCAAGGTGCTCAAGCACGGCACGTTGACCCTGGGCTTCATCGGCCTTGCCGAGACGCTCAAGGCGCTGATCGGCAAGCACCACGGCGAGAGCGATGAGGCGCAGAACCTCGGTCTGGAGATCGTCAGCCATATGCGCGAGCGCATGGATCAGGCGAGTGAAAAATACGGCCTGAACTTCTCGCTGATCGCCACCCCGGCGGAGGGCCTGTCCGGCCGCTTCGTCAAGATCGACCGTGAGCGCTTTGGCGTGATCGAAGGCGTGACCGACCGCGATTATTACACCAACTCTTTCCATGTGCCGGTTTATTATCCCATCGGCGCATTTGACAAGATCGCGCGTGAAGCGCCGTATCACGAGATGACCAACGGCGGCCACATCAGCTACATCGAGCTGGACGGCGACCCGACGCAGAACCTTGAAGCGTTTGAGGCGGTCGTCCGCGCGATGAAGGAAGCCGGCATCGGCTACGGCGCGATCAACCACCCGATCGACCGCGACCCTGTCTGCGGTTATACCGGCATCATCGGCGAGACCTGCCCGCGCTGCGGACGGCGTGAGGGCGAGGGCGTGCCGCTGTCCAAGCTGCAGAAGCTCGGTCTGTATAAAAATTTGAACAGCACGACATTGGGCTACCACGGCGATCCCGCTGAGGAAGCCGACCGTCAGCCGAATACATTGAAAATCGTCAAGGACTAAGAAAGGAAGCGACCTATTATGGAAGAAAAGGTAATGCAGGAGCAGCTGATTGGCGAAGGCGTGGGCTTTGAGCGCATCCGCCGCATCACCGGCTATCTGGTCGGCACGCTCGACCGCTTTAATAACGCCAAGCGTGCAGAGGAGCACGACCGCGTCAAGCACAACGTATCGTGCTGCTCGCTCGAAGAGGAGCATACCGCGTAATGGAAGGCACCATACGCATTGCGGGTACAGTCGGGGAGTCCATTGTGGACGGCCCCGGCTTCCGTTATACCGTGTTCACACAGGGCTGCCCGCACCACTGCCCGGGCTGCCACAACCCGCAGACGCATGACTTTGCGGGCGGCAAGGACATCGAGTTGGATACGCTGCTGCGCGATATGTGCCGCAATCCGTTGGTAAAAGGCGTGACCTTTTCGGGCGGCGAACCGTTCTGCCAGCCCGAGCCGCTGTACCATCTGGCGGTCGAGCTGAAGAAAAAGGGCAAGCACCTGATGGCGTATTCGGGCTATACGTTCGAGCAGCTGATGGATCTGCCCGACCCGTATGTTAAAAAGCTGCTCTCCCAGCTGGATCTGCTGGTGGATGGGCCGTTCATTGAGGCCGAGCGCAACATTGAGTTGCGCTTCCGCGGCAGCGCAAACCAGCGGGTGCTGGATGTATCTGCCTCGCTCACGGCAGGCGCGCCCGTGTGGGCGGAGCAGTACCGGTAACGCTGCTGCGAGCGGGAGGGACGCCCCGCGAAAGCGCGGATTTTGCCCCGGACAACGATACTTATGCGCCGCCAATGGCGCAGAGACGAAAAAACCGCCTGTTGGCGGTTTTTATTTATGCTTCCGTATCGGAAGTTGTTTGGCGCTCGTCCAGCTTTTCTTCCTCGGGCTGAGGCTTATTGATCGCGCAGACAATGTGGGGCATATCCTTGTTCTGGTAGTGCTTGATAATCTGGCCGACAGCCCGCATGCCGCAGGCTGCGGCAACGCCCAGAGAGGCGATGTTGTTCGGGCGGATCGTGGCGATCACACGGTCTGCGCCGAGCCGGTCAAACGCATACTGGATGGATGCGCGGGCGCACTCTGTGCCGTAACCCTGCCGCCACAGATCGCGCCGGACGATATAACCGATGCCGAGCGCGGTTTCATCCGCGTACAGATGCTCTGTCAGCGGGCCGGCAAGCGCGATGAGTTCATCCGTCTCTTTATCCAGCGCGGCGAAGTAGCCGTACCCGTCTTCGCGGTAGCGGCACAGCATGCCTGCGATCCAGTCGCAGACCTCGTCGTAGGTGAAGCCGTGCTCCCATGCGTACATGGTCTGCTCGTCCTGTAGGATGGGGGCGATGAGAGCGTAGTCATCCGCCCGAAGGCGGCGGAAACGAAGCCGCTCGGACTCCATTTCAAAGTGCTGCATTGGTTCCATTGCGAATCTCCTGTAAAAGCGGTGCGGCTGATGCCGCACCGCTTGTGTTTTCAGTTGCCGAATTACTTGGTCCCGAAGATGCGGTCGCCCGCATCACCCAGGCCGGGGACGATGTAGCCGTGGTCGTTGAGCTTCTCGTCGATCGCAGCGACAAAGATCTCAACATCGGGATGCGCCTTCTGCACCGCTTCGATACCCTCGGGAGCCGCGATCAGGTCCATCAGCTTGATGTGCTTGACGCCGCGGCGCTTGAGACCGTCGATCGCGGCAACGGCAGAGCCGCCGGTCGCCAGCATCGGGTCGAGCAGCAGAACATCACGGTCCTGAATATCGTTCGGGAGCTTGCAGTAGTACTCAATCGGCTGAAGTGTCTCGGGGTTGCGGTAGAGACCGATGTGGCCGACCTTGGCGGCCGGAATCATCTCCAGCATACCGTCCACCATGCCGAGACCCGCGCGCAGAATGGGTACCAGCGCAATTTTCTTGCCTGAGATGACGTGTACGCGCGCGTCGCAGACCGGCGTTTCGATCGTAATCTCCTTGAGCGGCAGGTCGCGGGTCGCTTCATAGCACATCAGCATGGAGATCTCGCGGGTCGCTTCGCGGAACTCCTTAACACCGGTGGTTTTGTCACGCATCAGGCTGAGCTTATGCTTGATCAGCGGATGATCCATTTCATGAACGGTTGCCATAATCGTATGTCTCCTTTATTCTCAAATTGTGGTGCGTCCGGAAAGCCGTTTGAGGCGCTCGCGCTCGGCCTGCGGACGGCGCAGATAAAACGCGTCCAGCTCCTGCGGGGAACAGGTCTTGCCCACGCGCAGCAGCGGCAGCGCAGCCGCCGCCACGCCGAAGCCCGTAGGATAGCGCATTTCGCACGGCGCGGGATACAGGCTGGCGCAGCTCTCTTTAAGGGTATTATAACACAGATCAGCGCCATCTCCAACCAGAAAATACGGCGTTTCCCCGATTTCTTCGCCAAGGTCGGTAAGCTTCAGCGCGCGGTCATCGCAAAGGCGGTGCGGCGCACCGTCTTCAATCGCAAACAGGGCGTTGTAGACCTGTCCTGCGCGCGCGTCCATGACGCAGCACAGGCGGCCGCCGAGCGCACGCGCCCCCCATGCCATCGCCTCGAGCGTGGACACGCCGACGCACGGCTTGTCCGTGCCGAGCGCCAGTCCCTTGACCGTCGCCACGCCGATGCGCACGCCGGTGAACGAACCGGGGCCGTGCGCGACCGCGAACGCATCTACATCGTCCAGCGCAGCGCCGCAGTTTGCCAGCAGGCTTTCCGCCGTGGGAAGCAGCGTGCGCGAGTGGGTCAGGCCGCAGTTTTGGAAGGACTGCGCGATGAGCTTTTCGTCCTCGACCAGCGCGACCGAAGCGCTGACCGCCGAGGATTCAAATGCAAGGATCTTCATGCGGACACCTCCCCAATGGCGACGGTACGGTCGTTTTCAGCATTCCCATAAGAAATATGCACGGTTTTGTGGTTTTCCGGCAGGATATCCGCCGCATTTTCGCTCCATTCGATGAGCACGATGCGGCTGCCGTCCAGATATTCCTCAAAGCCGATCTCGAACAGCGCCTCGCTGTCGAGGATGCGGTACAGGTCAAAATGCGCGACGCGCCCGGCGGGCGTGTCATATTCATTGGCGATCGCAAACGTGGGGCTGGTCACGCGGCCTTTGTAGCCGAGGCCGCGCAGCACGCCGCGGGTGAACGCGGTTTTGCCCGCGCCGAGATCGCCCGAAAGCGCGACCACGTCGCCAGGGTGCAGCGATTTTGCGTATTCCGCGCCGAGGGCTTCGGTTTCCTCGGGCGAGTGGGTGGTATATTCCATCAAAACACCTTTTCTATACATTCTCTGATTATCATACCACGGCGGGGCGCAAATGGCAAGGCGCAGGCGGATATGCTGTTTTACCATGATTTTACGCGCGCTGTAAATGGATTTTACCGTATTCTGCTATACTGAGGGAAAAGGGGAGGGATCGGTATGGGTTTCAAAAAAGCGGGGATCGCAGGGCTTGCCCTGATCGCGCTGGCGTTTCTGGCGCTGCTGTATACCGTGGTCAGGGATGACGGACCGTCTTGGCAAATACTGTGGACGGTCTGGGTGTTTTTGCTGCTCGCGTGCGCGGGGCTGGCGGTGCTGCTGGTCTGGCACCGCTGCCCGTACTGCGGCAAGGGACTGAAATTCGGCGCGCGGCACTGCACGCACTGCGGCTCCTCTCTCGAGGACTGCGGCCACATCCAGCAGAACCGCGAGCCGCCCGCATCAGCCAGGCTGCCGCGCAGCCACATCCGCGCGGAGCGCGTGCGGTGGGTACTCTATGTACCGGTGCTGATCGGGCTGGTGTTCAGCCCCTATGTCGGGCAGTGGCGATGGCCGATGCTGGCCGTGGTGGTCGGCGGGTATCTGCTGGTAGCAGTTGTGTTCGCGCGCGTATGGATGCGGTGCCCGCATTGCGGCAAAACGCTGGATGGCGGGGAAACCTACTGCCCGCGCTGCGGGGGTCGGCTGGAGCGGTAGGCGGCAGTTGCGGTGTAGCGTATTCCATGATATACTGGCAGCAAAAGCAAGGAGGGACAGGAAATGAAACGGAAAATCGTGTGGGGCGGCGCGGTGCTTGTTATCGCGGCAGTACTGGCGTATTTCCTGTGGCCCATGCCGCTGGGCGAGGTGCTGCCGGAAGAGGAAACGATCAACGTAGTGTATATCAAACACATTCTGACGGAAAATGGAGAGGCATTGCAGGAAAGTACGGATTACCAGCTGGACGCAGGCTCTGAGCAGGCAGCACAGTTGCGCGCGGCACTGGAGGACTATACCTATCACCGTACATGGGGAACAATATTGAAGGCCAATTCGATTGACGGGCCGGACGAATGGGTAGGCTACACATTGCAGCTGTTTGCAGGCGACAAGAGTATTAGCAGCATGGGAAGCGGCAAGGTTCTGATCAATGGGTGCGTGTACTGTGTGGGCTATTGGGGGAATCAGACTGACCTCGCGTGGATGGAGGAGGTCTGTGCGGTACTCGGGGTGTGAAGCTCTACAGCCGCACGGTCTCGGTCGCAATTTTCTCGCAGAACGTCCGGTCGTGCTCGACGAACAGCAGCGTCGGCTGGTATGCGGTCAATAGCTGCTCGATCTGCATACGCGAAAATACGTCAATATAATTTAAGGGCTCGTCCCACAGATAGAGATGTGCCTGCTCGCAGAGACTGCGGGCGAGCAGCACCTTTTTCTTTTGTCCGGCGCTGTAATCCGTCATGTCCTTTTCAAACTGCACGCGGGAAAAATCCAGCTTGCGCAGGATCGAGAGGAACAGTGTGCGATCGATGCCGCAGGTCTCAGCGTAGGCGGACAGGCTGCCGGACAGGAAGGACGCATCCTGCGGCACATAGGACACAATGAGCCCGCTGCCCAGACGCACTGCGCCGGTGTGCGGGATATCCTGTCCAGCGAGCAGCTTCAGCAGGCTGGATTTGCCGCTGCCGTTGCGTCCGGTGAGCGCGATGCGCGCGCCGCGCCGGACAGTCAGGCGCACGCCCTCGACAACGGGCGCGTCGCCGTACTGCACCGCAACATCGGTCAGCTCGGCAAGCGTTTCCGCGCGGTAGGCGAGCGGGTGCAGCTTGAGATTGTCCGCGCGCTCGATATTGTGCAGAAGCCCTGCCTTTTCCTCGGCCGCGTCCAGCCGCCGTGCCTCGATCGACTTGGCGCGCTGCATCATCTTGGCGGATTTGTGGCCGATGTAGCCGCGGTCGGGGCGCAGGCCGGAGTTGCGCACATGCTTCTCGGACTCGGTTTTGTCCGACCAGCGGGCGGCGCGCCGGGCCGCCTCGTCCAGCCGCCGGATATCCGCGCGCAGGCGGTCGTTCTCGGCCTGCTCAAAAGCGTCCTGACGTTCTTTATTTGCAAACCAGGACGAGAAATTGCCTTTTTGCAGGGTTATATCCGTTTTATTGATCGACAGGATGTGATCCACACAGCCGTCGAGAAAGGCGCGGTCATGTGAGACGAGCAGGAAGCCGCGCTTGGATTTCAGGTAGTCCGCGACAAGCGCACGGGCTTCCGCGTCCAGATGGTTGGTCGGCTCGTCGATCAGCAGGAAGCGGTTTTCCCGCGCAAACAGCAGCGCGAGCAGCAGTTTGGCCTGCTCGCCGCCCGAAAGCGAGCGGAACGGACGGTACAGGATCTCATCCGACAGATCCAGCCGGTGCATCTCGCGCGCGAGCTGCCAGTATTCGTAATCCGGCTGCACATCCTCGATGACGCCGATCGCATCCTTGTCAGGGTCGGGAATGGAAAAAGGAAAATAGTCAAACGGCACGGCCGAGCGGATCGTGCCCTTGTACTCGTATTTGTGCTGCAGCAGATTGAGCAGCGTGGTCTTGCCGCGGCCGTTGCGCCCGACAAGGCCCAGCCGCCAGGCGGTATCCAGCCGAAGCGAGACGTTTTCAAAGATGTTGTCATAGCTGCCGTCATAGGCAAAGGTCAGGTTGGAAATTTCGATCATGGACATAAAAATGCACCTCCTGCGCATGAAAAACGGTGCAGGAAAACGCAGGCCGCTTCATCGCGCAAAAAGGCGCAAAAAAGGGCGGCAAAGAGAAACGAGCTTTTCCTGCAAGCGGGCATAACAAACCACAGCGGTTTGTCCGCCCTGAAAATTCCTGCAAGAAGAGCTTATTTCATCTTTCCACCTCAAATCGTTTTGTTTACAAAATGTAATATACTGCATCTCAGCCAGATTGTCAAGCAGCTTTGCGGTCAGCATACGGAAAAATTTGCAGAAAACCATACGCGCGGCGCAGGCTGCTATTGTCATAGAAACGCTGTGTCAATCGGGATTTTTCTTTGGCTCATCCGGATGCAGCCCAGACCAGCCGAACTGCGGCAGGGTGAGGATACGGTCCATGTCCTCGTCCGAGATCACGAAGTCGAATACATCGAGGTTTGCCGCCATACGCGCGGGCGAGGAGGACTTGGGCAGCGGCGCAACACCCCGCTGCAGGGCGAACCGCACACACAGCTGCGCGACCGTTTTGCCGTATTTTGCGGCAATACCGGCGAGCCGATCATCCTGCAAGACCCGCGTGCGGCCAAGCGGGCTCCACGCCTCGGGCAGGATGCCGCGCGCCTTGCAGAACTCGACGTTGTAGGTTTGCGGATAGCCCGGGTGGAACTCGATCTGGTTGACCATCGGCATGACCTCTGCGGTTTCCATCAGATTGCGCAGGTGGTGCGGCAGGAAGTTGCTCACGCCGATCGCGCGCACGCGCCCCGCGCGGTACAGTTCTTCGAGCGCGCGCCAGGTGTCGCGGTCGAGCTGCCGCCATTCGGCGGATAGGTCGTCCGTGCGCGGCCAGTGGATGAGGTACAGGTCGAGGTAGTCTGTTCCCAACTTTTGCAGCGAGCGCTCAAATGCCGCAAGCGCGTTTTCGTAGCCCATTTCGTCTTTCCACAGCTTGGAGGTCAAAAACAGCTCTCCGCGCGGCACGTCCGCGGCTTTCAGCGCGTCGCCGAGCGCCTGCTCGGTGCCATAAAACGAGGCGGTGTCAAAATGACGGTAGCCGGCGGCGAGGGCGGCGGCTACCGTGCCGTCGTCTTTTTCGCTGGTCAGGTAGGTGCCGTAGCCGACGGCGGGGATCTCCACGCCGTTGGATAAAGTAAAGTTTTCCATCAGAATCACATCCTTGTCTCATTGGGGTTGCTGTGATATTTTCAGTATAGCATGATTTGCGGCTGGGAAAAAGTTTTTTGCAAAAAATGAACGGAAAACCGCGCCGCATCCGTCTAATGGGGTGAAAGGGGGCGAGGGAGATGGAAAACGACCGACAGGAGACGCTTGTGCGGCTGATAGAAGAGCACGGCGACCGGCTGTACCGCCTGTGCCTGCTGCTCCTGCGCGACCCGCATTTGGCGGAGGACGCGGTGCAGGACACCATGCTCAAAGCGTGGCGCGGGCTGGAGCAGTTTAAGCAGCGCGCGAGCGAAAAGACCTGGCTGACGGCGATCGCGGTCAACGTCTGCCGGGACTACCGCCGCCTGTACTGGTACCGCAAGCGGCTGGACAGCGAAGAACTGCTTGAGCAGCTTCCCGCGCCGCCGGACGCAGAACCGCAGGACGACGAGGTTTTGCGGCAGGTGCTCGCCCTCGCGCCCAAGTACCGCGACCACTGTGCAGACAGAGACCACTACTACGGTGGCAGGTGCTCGCCCTCGCGCCCAAGTACCGCGAGCCGGTGCTGCTCTACTACTGGCAGGAGCTGACCGTGCCGGAGATCGCGGCGCTGCTGCACGAAAAGGAAAACACGGTCTCCACCCGTCTGCGCCGCGCACGGGCGCAGCTGAGAGAAACGCTGAAAGGATGGGATGACGATGGATGACAAGCTGAAACGCGCGATCGACCGCCGGATGGCAGGCGCGGCGCTGCCGGAGGCGTCCAAGGCACGCATCCTGCAAGCGGCTGCCCGCAGAAAGGGGCGAAATGTGATGAAGGCAAAGAAAAAGGCAATCCTTGTCATGGCAGCGGCACTGCTGTTGATTTCCGGCTGTGTTGGGGTTGCGCTGTACCACGACAGTGCGCGCCAGACCATGGACGACTGGGAACAGGAACATAACAGCACGCCGCTGGGGCTCAGCCAGTCTTTTGACGGCTATACCATCACGCTGGACGAGATTTACGGCGGTTCCCGTTCTGCCTATCTCAAGGGAACGGTGTCGCGGGATGATGGCAAGCCGCTTAGGGCCGAGCAGGTGAACGATCCGGACACGGAACCGACGCGCACCCAGATGAATTTAGTGACGGATGACTGGTCTATGATAGAAGCCAATGATACAGAAGGTTGCGGCGGTGCTTCAGGACCGCATGTGCTTCCGGATACCGACCGGAATGACAATAAGGTGGAATTTATCTACCATATGTACTTCGAAGAATGGCCGGAGGAATACACGATCGCTTTTGAGCGGATCTCCTATGTGGATACCGATCTGAACCGGATGCAGCTGTTCTACGGTGATTGGACGTTTACGTTCCCGGTCGAATGGGAACCTGTGGACGAGATTTTGCCGCTGGGTCAGGAGGTCACGCTGGAAGATGGGAAGGTGATCTATCTGGAAGCACTATACTTTGAGCCGTTGGACGTCCGTCTGGACTATCGGATCCTGTCCGAAAATGACCGGATACGTCCGGCAATCTACCTACAGCTGAAAAACGGCGAACGTTTGGTCACCTTCTACGGTGGCGGAAGTGATGATGGCATCACCTATCACTTTGAGTCTTTCAACCGCGGCATGGGGCATATCGGCATTGACGACGTGCAGGCGCTTATCATTGGTGATGTGACCGTTCCCATCGCCGAATGACACAAACGAAAAAGCCGCCCATTCGGGCGGCTTTTCGCTGCATCTTATGAAAAAATCAGAACAAACCGGTGATCTTGCCGTCCTTATCGACATCGATTTTCTCCGCGGCAGGCACCTTGGGCAGGCCGGGCATGGTCATGATCGCGCCGGTCTCGACGACGACAAAGCCCGCGCCCGCGGCGAGACGCGCCGTGCGCACGTTGACGACAAACTCAGTCGGGCGACCGAGCAGCGCCGCGTCGTCGGACAGGGAATACTGGGTCTTTGCTACGCACACCGGCAGATGGCCGTAACCCATCTCGGTGATGCTGACCAGCTCCTTGTGCGCCGCAGGGGCGATGGTCACGCCGAGCGCGCCGTAGATCTCCTTGGCGATCTTTCGGATCTTGTCCTCGAGCGGGAGTTCGTCCTCGTAGAGCATGTGGAAGTCCGCCTTGCCCTCGTCGAGCACGGCGAGCACTTCGTTTGCGAGCGCCTTGCCGCCCTCGCCGCCCTTCGCGAATACCTCGCTGAGCGCCACGCGCACGCCGCGCTTTGCGCAGTGCTCGCGGATGAAGGCGACCTCTTCGTCCGTGTCGGTCGGGAACGCGTTGATCGCCACGACCACCGGCACACCGAACTTCTCCATGTTGTCCAGATGTGCGTCCAGATTGCAGATGCCGCGCTCGAGCGCCGCTAGGTTCGGGGTGTTCAGATCCGCCTTGGCAACGCCGCCGTTGTACTTGAGCGCGCGCACGGTCGCAACCAGCACAATGCAGTCGGGCGCAAGGCCGGCCTTGCGGCACTTGATGTCCATGAATTTCTCCGCGCCGAGATCTGCGCCGAAGCCCGCCTCCGTGATGGCGATGTCCGCCAGTTTGAGCGCGAGCCCCGTCGCCTGTACGCTGTTGCAGCCATGCGCGATGTTGGCGAACGGGCCGCCGTGCATCAGGCAGGGGGTACCTTCGAGCGTCTGCACGAGGTTGGGCTTGATCGCATCCTTCATCAGCGCGGCCATCGCGCCCTCTGCGTGCAGGTCGCGCGCGTATACCGGCTTGCCGTCGTAGGAGTAGGCGACCAGAATGTTGCCGAAGCGCTTTTTCAGGTCCTCCAAATCGGAGGCAAGGCACAGGATCGCCATGACCTCAGAAGCGACCGTGATCATAAAGTGGTCCTCGCGCGGCACGCCGTTGACCTTGCCGCCGAGACCGATGGTGATGTTGCGCAGGGCGCGGTCGTTCATGTCCATCACGCGGGTGAAGATGATGCGGCGCGGGTCGATGCCGAGCGCGTTGCCCTGCTGCATGTGGTTGTCCAGCATGGCGCAGAGCAGGTTGTTCGCGGCGGTGATGGCGTGCATGTCGCCGGTAAAGTGCAGGTTGATGTCCTCCATCGGCACGACCTGCGCATATCCGCCGCCCGCGGCACCACCCTTGATGCCAAACACCGGACCGAGCGACGGCTCGCGCAGCGCGATCATTGCTTTTTTCCCCAGCTTGGCCATCGCCTGGCCGAGGCCGACGGTCGTGGTGGTCTTGCCCTCGCCCGCGGGGGTGGGGTTGATGGCGGTGACCAGCACCAGCTTGCCGTTTTCCTTTCCCTCCAGCTTTTTCCACACATCGGCGGACAGCTTGGCCTTATATTTGCCATACAGCTCCAGATCATCCGCGTCCAGACCGGCGGCTGCCGCGACCTCGGTAATCGGGCGCATCCGGCAGCCCTGGGCGATTTCGATATCGGATAACATAACATTTTCCTCCCTGTTGTAGTACACAGTGACAATATTATAACAATGTTCTGCACAGTTTTCCAGCGCCGGCGGCGAAAAATTTGCCGAAATTGCGACTTAAAAAAGCCGCTGTATTGTGGTATGATATAAAGCGTCAGTAAATTTTCGTTCATAAGGAGGGCCGACATGGACGTTTTCAAAACGGTCACGCACTATATCAAAAACACCGACCTGTATTTGGCGATACTCGCGCTGCTTTGCTCGATGTATGGCATGGTGCTGATTTATTCGGCAACGCTCAACCCCTCCAGCTCGCTCGACGGCAGCACACGCAACCTGCTCATTCAGGGTGCGGCGGTCGTGCTAGGTCTGGGCGCGTTTGTCATCATGTCTCTGATTGACCTCGAGACGATGAGCGGTTGGTGGAAGATCTTCGTGCTCGTCAACATTGGACTGCAGATGCTGCTGTTCACCCCGCTTGGCGTCGAGGTCAACGGTCAGCGTGCGTGGCTCAACCTAAGCGTTACCAATTTGCAGCCCGGCGAGCTGGGCAAGCTGATCTTCATTTTCACACTTGCCGCGCACATCTCTGAGATCAAGGAACACATCAGCGAGTGGCGCGGCCTGTTTGTCATCGCGCTGCACACGCTCATCATGATGGGCGCGGTGGTCGTCACCTCGGGCGATACCGGCATGGCGATCCAGTATTTCATGATCGCGCTGATTATGCTGTTTGCAGCGGGGCTGTCGCTCAAGTGGCTGGCGATCGGCGCAGGGCTTGGCGTTGTCAGCATCCCGATCCTGTGGAATTTTGTGCTGCAGGGTTATCAGATCACGCGTATCCTTGTGTTGTTTGATCCGTCGATCGATCCGGAGGCGTCCCGGCAGGCGACTTACGGCAAGATCGCTATCGGTTCGGGACAGATGTCCGGACAGGGGCTGACCCACGGCACCATGACCCAGATGCAGCTTGTGCCGGAAAACCACACCGACTATATTTTCTCGGTTGCGGGAGAAGAACTGGGCTTTATTGGCTGTATGCTGATTATCGGCCTGCTGACGCTGCTGATTATGCGGCTGTTTTACGTCTCCTACCGCGCTTCGACGACGTTTTCTTCCCTGCTCGCGGTGGGCGTAGGCGGCATGTTCCTGTTTCAGGTGTTTATGAATATCTTCATGAACGTCGGCTTGCTGCCGGTCATGGGCCTGACGCTGCCGTTTTTCTCCTACGGCGGCACCTCGGTGCTGACGATGTACGCCGCGCTCGGCATTGCGGCAGGCGTGCGCATGAGGGAAAAGCCATCGTGGCTGCAATGACGCCGCTTCCAGGGGGCTTCAAAAGCCCCCTGGATACGAAAACAAGTTCCGAAGAAACTTGTTTTCGATACCCGAATGTCGCCGCCCAAGGCGGCTGGGTCGGGGTATCCCCACACCCGGCAAAGCTGGGCGTGGGGATGCAAACGGCGCGGCCGTTTGCGGATTTTATGCCGCTGCGAAGCGGCAGATCGGGAAAGGATGTTGTAACATGGAAAGAAGCAAGGCTTGGGAGCTTTTGCGTAAGTACAACAAGGAGCCGTTTCACCTGCGCCACGCACTGACGGTCGAAGGTGTGATGCGGTATTTCGCGGAGCAGCGCGGCGAGGACGCGGACTTCTGGGGTGCGGCCGGCCTGCTGCACGACATCGACTTTGAGATGTGGCCCGAGGAGCACTGCCAAAAGGCGCCCGAGCTGCTGCGTGAGGGCGGCGCGGACGAAGCGACCATCCATGCGGTATGCAGCCACGGCTGGGGCGCGTGCTCGGATGTAGAGCCGACGCACGAACTGGAAAAGCTGCTGTTCGCCGCAGACGAGCTGACCGGGCTGATCTGGTCGGCGTCGCTCATGCGCCCGTCCAAAAGCGTGCAGGATATGGAACTCAAAAGCTTGAAGAAAAAGTTCAAGGACAAGAAATTCGCCGCCGGCTGCTCGCGCGACGTGATCGTCAAGGGCGCGGAGCTGTGCGGCCTGACGCTCGATGAACTGATGCAGCAGACGCTGGACGCGATGCGCGCGACCGAGGACACGGTAAACGCGCAGATGGAGCAGATTTGAGCCGATAAAGCAAAAGCCGCCCTTTGGGCGGCTTTCAGTCTGTCGAAAAAGTCTTTCGCGCCGCAGGCCGTAGCCCGCGATATCGTATTCCGCCGCGGTGCGGCGTTAAAATGCGTGTCGCGCATCAAATAGGAAATTGTGGTGAACCGCAATTTCCATAAAAACCCACGACATGTGCGTGGTTTTTTATACAAACCGCTGTCAAGTGTGCCTGTAGGGCGCGCGCAGACAGCGGCAGATTCGATCGGAAGCGTGGTTCCGATCGAGAGGCTGTTCGAAAAACGATGTTTTTCGAACAGCCTCAAGGGCCTGTTGCAAAATAAAAGTGCAATAGCAATTTGCACAAAAAACGGGCCCAATAAGACAAATCGCCCCTCAAAAGAAGCTGTTTTGACTTCCTTTGAGGGGCGTATTTTGTACATTATTTTTGGGAC
>DXDO01000023.1 GCA_019115425.1 Candidatus Agathobaculum merdigallinarum
TATATCATATGGCAGACGCCTTTCTCAAGACCGGTTTGCGGGGGAAAACTACCACAATTTTTCTTCCTGCTTCAAATAATTGATCAATGCTGCACAAAACGCACGGTTGCCAATGCTTTTGCACTGACTCACCCGTTCCCTGCCGAAATAGCGCTCCAGCACTTTGGGATCACACCGGTTCCAGACCGTGTTGATTGCATAGCGCATGTCCCGCTCTACCTTTTCCACCTCCGTATGGAATTCCTTCGCCACCATCGGATAAATCTCCTTCGTGATGCTGGCGTCCGGCGCTTTTCGATAAAGGCAGATCACATACTTGGTGTACTGATAGCCCTTTGTCCCCTCTGACATATTGAATTCGCGCAGAATTTGCGCAATGCGATGCTGGAATGTATCCTCCTGTCGCAGGCATTGTTCCAGCAGACAAATACGCTCGTAGAGCGCTTCGGGCCGCAGCGGCTTACGAACCAGAGCATCGATCTGCAGCAGGCTGCATTCTTCATAGATCTGTGCGCCCATAAACGAACTGATCAACAGGATTCCCGCTGACCTTCCCCTCTCCGCACGAATGCGGCGTGACAACACAAGGCCATCCAGATACGGCAGGTCGGTATCCACCACGGTCAGCGCGGGATTATGACGTTCAAACAGCTTCCAGGCTTGTTCGCCATCCGTTGTACCTTCCACGACTTCAAAACGGATGTCCTTTTGCAGCAGTTGATGAACATGCTGCAGCAAGCTCTGTTCCGCCGGGGCCAATAGAATACGGAGTCTCTCTTTCTCTTCCGTCATCTTATTTCTCCTTTGCGATCTTGCAAGCCGGTGCCGCCGCCAGCCTTTACTTTATTTTTGCATATCTGGACCGATGGTTCAAGCGCAATGCGGAATTTATTTTTCGACAAAATTCGACATTTCCGCGATGCTCCTGTCGAAATCCGAACAAGCCTATGTGTCGCTTATGCTGCCGCGCCGTCTGTCGATGTTGATCGGCTGACAAAGCCCTTGAAAGTAAATGCAAACTGTTTGCGGATGGACTATAATGAGCCGCACCGTCTGCGCGTACACCGTCTGCGCGGTATACAACAGTTCCCGCAGTATATCTGCCCTGCGGCGCCATTCTTCTCTGCATGACGGTGTTCTGCTGTCCTCCTGCTTTTCCGCAGCGCGCCATGCAGCGCAGAGCGCACGGATGGTGTGTTCCGGATGCGGTGCTGCGGCTTGCAGTGCCATACCGATAAACATGCGCAGGCTGTCGTCCTGAATGGCGCTCCTCCCGCACGCTCTGCATGACCAGCGGATATGAACCGAGCCATCCCTACGCACCGATCGCCGCGCTGTCAGCATCCGTCCGCACGCGCCGCATTGTACTTTTCCCGAACACCAATACCGTGCGGAATGGCGCGTTTTCCCGGCGCTGCGGCGTATCAGTTCACGCTGTACGGCTTCAAACTGTGTTCTGCTGATGATCGGCGCATGATGAGCGCGAAGATACACCTGCTCCTCCTGTCCGCAGTTGCGCACTTTTTTATGGGTGAGAAAATCCGGCGTACAGGTTTTTTTTTGCAGCAGATCGCCGCAATACTTTTCATTTCGGAGCAGCCGCAGCACCATGGTGGATGACCAGTTTTTCCTCTTTTCCTTTGGTGTGGGGACACTGTTTTCGGTCAACTGCCGCGCAATGACATGCGTCCCCTTCCCCTCCTCCAAAAACATGTCATATACACGGCGCACAATTTCTGCCTGATCCTCCCGTACGGTCAGCATCCCGTCAATCAGGCGATAGCCGTACGGTGCGGGAGCGCCGAAAACAACGCCGCGTTCCATCGACCGCCGCTGTCCCCATTTAACACGCTCGGAAGTTTTGCGGCTTTCCTCCTGCGCCACGCTGGCCATGATGGTAAGCCGGAACTCACCTTCTCCCGCACGGGTATCGATATTGTCATTCAAAAACAGTACGCCCACGCCCCATGCCCGCAATTTTCGGGTATATTCCAGCGTATCGACTGTATTGCGCGCAAAACGTGAAACCTCCTTGGTCAGGATCAGGTCGATTTCTCCGTTTTCCGCCGCCGCCATCAGCGCGCGAAACTGTTTCCGTTTTGCAGTTGAGGTTCCGCTTATCCCTTCATCCGCCCAGATGCCCGCATCCTCCCACTCCGGATGCGCCGCAATATATTCGGAAAAATATCGCTGCTGTGCCGCAAGCGAATGAAGCTGGTCGGTCTGGTCGGTGGAAACGCGGCAATACGCCGCCACACGCAGCCCTGCCATCAGCGGAGCTGCTCCATCAGCGCGCGGTATACCGTTTCGGAGATCAGCCCTTGCTCACGAATTGCCTGGATCAGTCCCCGCTGTATCCGTTTTTCCAATGCTGAATTGCTCTGCATTTGTCCGCCTCCTTACAACCCATCCTATGCTTTGCGGCCGCTGTACAGAACGCAAACGATATCCCTACTTGCGAGGGTGCCATACAGCTTGCTATGGAACAGACCGCATACACGCTGCAGGGCTCACGCTGTCTGGTGATCGGTTATGGGCGCATCGGCGCGCAGCTCGCGCGCAAGCTGCGCGCGCTGGATGCACAGGTGACCGTCTCTGCGCGCTCACCGCGCGACTTTGCACGCATCCAGTCTGCCGGCATGCAAACGCTTGACACACGCAGCCTTGCCGGTCAGCTTGGCGGCTTTGATCTGATCTTCAATACGGTCCCTTCGCCTGTACTTGGCGCGCCCGAGCTTGCAGAGCTGCTGCCGGATTGCCTGGTTATCGATCTGGCTTCCCTGCCGGGCGGCATCTCTCCGGATACACAACCGCCGCCGACCTGTCGCGTGCTGCACGCACTCTCCCTGCCCGGGCGGGTTGCGCCGCTGTCCGCTGCGCGCGCGATCCACGACACTGTGTGTACTATCTTACAGGAGGAAAGCGTGTTATGAATTCCCCGCTTCGCATCGGATTTGCCCTCACCGGATCGTTCTGCACCTTTGCCAGAGTCCTGCCCGTTATCCAAACCTTGGCGGCACGCGGCTGCGAGATCACGCCGATTCTTTCCTTTCATGCCGCTGCATTGGATACCCGCTTTGGCGAAGCCGCCATGTGGCGTGCCCAGCTGAACGAACTGACCGGACACGAGCCGATCGATACAGTCACTGCAGCGGAACCGATCGGACCGAAAAAGATGTTTGACATCCTTGTTGTCGCGCCCTGTACCGGAAATACCCTTGCCAAACTCGCGCACAGCATTATTGATACCCCAGTCACGATGGCGGTTAAGAGCCATCTGCGCGGCGAAAAGCCGGTTGTTTTAGCGGTTTCCACCAACGACGGCCTGTCCGGCAGTGCGGCTAACCTCGGCATGCTGCTCAATCGCCGCAATTATTACTTTGTTCCTCTCCGGCAGGATGCCCCCATCGCCAAGCCGCGCTCTCTCGTTGCGGATATGGACCGCCTGCCCGAAACGATCGGCGCCGCTCTGGAGGGCAGGCAGCTCCAGCCCATCCTGCTTGCCCCAGGAAAGGGATGAGAACGAAAGAACCCGCAAAGCGGATCGCTCTGCGGGTTCTTTTCATTCATTTTCCGTTTTTTGTTTTTCTGGTTCAGTTGGAACCGGCTTACGATTGCCGGTCGCAAACGTAATAGCACGACTGACGTTGGTGATTTCCGCATGCTTGATCGCGCCGCCGAATTCACCGTCCAGCGTCCATTGCACTTCGTCCTCCGCGTCAAAGGATATGCGTGACGTGCGGAAATAGACATACCGTGTGGAATCCGTATTATGCGTAAGCAGGTCGTTTACCAGCCATTGCAGCTCCATCGGATTCTCGATCGGGTAGACAAGCAGCACTTCATACAGCCCGTCATCCAACTCCACACCGCCCGGGGTGAGCGCCTTAAAACCGCCGACCGAGACGGTATTGGACACCATGCCGTAAATGAAATTATCTTCGAGCGACATTTCCTCGCTCTCCAGCCGGATATGATGCTGTTTGATGTTGGTCAGCGCCTTGACACCCTCAAAAATATACGCCGCACGTCCGAAAATATTTTTGGACTGCTGCGGGGTAGCGTAAGACACCTCGGTAAACACGCCGAACGCCGCGATATAATTGAAATACCGGTCGTTAAACCGCCCGATATCCAGCGCCTGAAGGTCATTGCCCGCCGCGACCGCTGCGGCTTCGACCGGCACCTTGGGAATGCCCAGACTGAGGGCAAAGTCGTTGGTTGTGCCTGCTGGGATATAGCCGAGCGGCGTGCGCACGCCGGATTCCATCATGCCGGTCACGACCTCGCTCAGCGTGCCGTCCCCGCCCGCGCACACGATGCGGTCAAAATCTGCTGCGCGCTCCTGTACTACCCGGGTCGCGTCCTGCGCGCCCTGCGTAATATAGATGGTCACCTCAAAGCCCGCCTGCTGGAACGCGTTGACGCAGCCAATCACCTTGCCGCTCATCGCGCCCCGCCCTGCGTGCGGGTTGACAATCCACAGCAGCTTTTTCACAAGGCGCACCTCCTTTGACTTTGGGAATAAACTATCACGAAATCAAATTGCATACCGCATTTGCGTAGGCAACCGGATCATCCACCGGCAGCCCCTCAATCAACAGTGCCTGCGTATACAGGATGTCCGCATAGGTTTTTATTTGATCCGAACCTTCCTGCTGCAGCGCGCACAGCTTTTTGAAGATCGGGTGCGATGCGTTCAGCTCAAGCACACGCTCTGCGCGGACGCGCTGACTGTCGTCCATTGCCTGCTGGTTGAGCACCTTTTCCATCTCAAGCGTTACCGGTCCCTCGGCACGCAGGCAGCACGGATGGCTCTTGAGACGGTTTGTCAGTTCGACCTTCTGCACTTTGCCGGTCAGGGCCTCACCCAGCGCGGTGAGCAATGCGGCGTTCTCCTCGGAGAGCTTCTTGATCTCTTCTTTATCGTCCTCGGTATCCAAACCAAGGTCTGCATCTGCGATGGACTTAAATTCCTTCTCCTTATAGTTTGCCAGCATTTTGATGCAAAATTCGTCGATGTTATCGTCAAGGCACAGGACTTCGTAGCCCTTGTCGCGCAGTGTCTCCATTGCGGGCAGCAGCTTGATCTTATCCACGGTTTCGCCGCAGGCATAGTAGATATACTTCTGCTCTTCCTTCATGCGGGAAACGTATTCCTCAAGCGTTGTCAGCTTATCCTCGGTGGAGGAATGGTACATCAGCAGATCCTGCAGCAGCTCCTTATGCGCGCCGTACTGCACATAAGCGCCGTACTTGATCTGGCGGCCAAAGGCCTTCCAGAAGGTCTCATAGTCCTCGCGCTTATCCTTCTGCAGCTTGAGCAGCTCGCTCTTGATCTTCTTTTCCAGGCTCTGGGCGATCGCCTTGAGATGGCGGTCGTGCTGGAGCATCTCGCGCGAGATGTTCAGCGACAGGTCAGCGGTGTCTACCATGCCGCGCACAAAGCTGAAATGGTCGGGCAGCAGGTCGGCGCATTTGTCCATGATGAGTACGCCGTTTGAGTACAGCTGCAAGCCCTTCTCATAGTCCTTGGTGTAGTAGTCCATCGGCGCATGCGACGGGATAAACAGCATGGCTGTGTAAGTCACCGCGCCCTCGACGCTCGTATGGATGTGCATGAGCGGCGGCTGGTAATCGTAGAACTTCGCGGTATAGAACGAATTGTAATCCTCGTCCTTCAGCTCCTTTTTCGACTTCTTCCAGATCGGCACCATGGAGTTTAGCGTTTCGTTCTCGACGTACTCCTCCCACTCGGGCTTGTAGTCGTCGCCCGCATCCGCCGGCTTCTCCTTCATGCGCGAACGCGTCATGTCCATCTTGATCGGGTAACGGATGTAGTCCGAATACTTCTTGACCAGCGACTGAATGCGATATGCGTCCAGAAATTCATCATAGTTCTCGTTTTCGGTATTTTCCTTAATCGTCAGCGTGATTCTAGTGCCGTTTTCCGCCTTTTCGCAGGGCGCTACGGTGTAGCCCGCCGCGCCGTCCGACTCCCAGCGGTTCGCTTCCTCACTGCCGATCGCACGGGAGACGACCTCCATATGGCTTGCCACCATGAACGCCGCATAAAAACCTACGCCAAACTGGCCGATGATATCCACATCGTCCAGATTATCGTTTTCCTTTTTGAACGCCAGCGATCCTGAACGCGCGATCGTGCCGAGGTTGCTTTCCAGTTCCTCCGCGGTCATGCCGCAGCCGTGGTCCTCGATGATGAACTTGCGGCTCTCTTTATCCACCGTCAGCTCAATCGGCAGGCTGTCACGCGTGATGCCGGTCTTGCCTTCCTTCATTGCATTGTAGTACAGCTTATCCGTCGCGTCCGACGCGTTGGAAATCAGCTCGCGCAGGAAAATCTCCTTGTGCGTGTAAATCGAGTTGATCATTAAATCCAGCAGTCGCTTGGATTCCGCCTTAAACTGCTTTTTTGCCATGATTCCATACACCTCTGCGTTTTTGTTGGGATTAGCACTCTAGCTGTTCGAGTGCTAACAATGATATGATAATCCCAAGTACAGGAAAAATCAAGGCTTCCTGCAAAAATTCATGATTTATTTATAATTTGAGCAGCACTGCAAGAAAACCGCCCGGAGCGAAGATTCCGGGCGGTTTTTGTTATTGGATTTTCTCCTTTGCAATGCCGCGCTCGCGGATGCGGTCACGGACATACTCCCGCAGCAGCGTATATATTACGGAGACAACCGGGATAGCAAACAGAATACCGAGCACGCCCGCAAGGCTTGCGCCTAGCGTGACTGCGACCAGTACCCAGATAGACGGCAGGCCCACGGAGCCGCCCACCACACGCGGATAGATGACGTTGCCCTCGATTTGCTGGAGCACCAGAAACAGGATCACAAACCACAGCGCCTGGATCGGATTCGCGATCAGAATCAGAAACGCGCCCACGAAGCAGCCAATAAATGCACCGAAGATCGGGATCAGCGCGGTGACGCCGATCAACACCGCGATCACCAGCGCGTACGGCATGTTCAGCAGTGACATGCTGATGAAAAACATCATGCCGAGGATGAATGCTTCCAGACACTGGCCGGACAAAAAGCTGTTGAACGAAGCCGAAGTCAGGTTGCATACTTCAAGGAATTTGTCAACATGCTTTTCCGGGAAAATGGAATAAAACAGTCGGCGGAACTGGCGGCCCAGATTTTCCTTTTGAAGAAGAATGTAGATGGCGAACACAATGCCAATGATCGTATTGGCAACGCCGCTGACCACCGAGGTCGCGATATTGACCGTGCTGGACAGGAAATTGGTATGCTGCAGGAAATCCGTGACCATCGTGCTGATAGACTTCCAATCAACGTCCATGAAGCTGTCGCGGAGGGACTCGATCTCGGTCGCAAACATAGGAAGCATATCCGCGGCCTCCTCTAAAAATTGGGGGAAACGGACGACTGCCCGTGACAGCTCCCTGCCAATCGCAGAAAAAGAATTATACAGCTCAGGCACCACCATGAAAAGCACGATCGCGATCACGCCCAACACGACCAGAATGGTCAGGATCAGGCTGAGCACACGCTTCATTTTACGCAACTTCCGGCCTTTTGCCAGTTTTGGGTTGCCGAACAGCTTATTTTCAAAAAAGCGCATGGGAACATTGAGCACAAACGCTATGCACCCGCCGATCAGGAACGGCGCGGTCAGTCCCGCCACATAGCGCAGCGCCGACGATACCAAGCGCGTATTTTGTAGGCCGACAAAGAGCAGGATCGCAAAGGCGATCAGCCCCATAATTTTTTTCATTGTATCTCGGTTCAAATTCAATGGTCCAACCCTCACCCACATTTTGCATATTGATATAATCTAATCACTTTTCCAGACTAAAGTCAAGTGATCGGGCGAACTATTCATGATCTGTTCAAAAAATTTTGCCTTGCGCTTTTCTTTTCCGGATTGATTTTTCGACAACCTGCTGTTTTTTTATGGAAAAACTCTTCATTTTCTACACAGAGTCTGCTAAAATAAAATCAGAAGTCTGTTTGCCGGATTGTTTTTCACGTCGGCAAAACGTGAGTTGCCTTTCGGCGGCATGATTAAAAGGGGGGTTTAATCTTGAAAAAAAGACTGCTTGCCGTATTTTTGGCCGTGATATTCTGCGCAGGCGGCGCGCTTCCGACCGCTTCTGCACTGAACTTCGCGGCAGAAAGCGCATTTGTCATGGACGGCGACACCGGAGAGGAGCTCTATTCCTACAACGGAGATGTCGCGCGTGTGCCCGCCAGTATGACCAAGGTGCTGACCGCCTATATCATCTATCAGGAGCTGGAGGCCGGCAACCTCACGCTGGACACACCGGTCAAAGTCAGCCACAATGCCGCGGTTAAATCGCGTGACGCCAATTACCCGACCGCCGTGCCGCTGACCGAGGGCGCAACCTATACGGTAGACACGCTGCTGCACCTGATTATGATTCCATCCGCCAGCGCTTCGTGCATTGTCATGGCTGAACACATCAGCGGCAGTGAAAGCGCATTTGTTGCGCGTATGAACCAGACCGTGCGTGACCTCGGTCTGAACGCTACCTATTTCAACTGCCACGGCGCTCAGCCTAACTATATTACTGCGCGCTCGCAGGCAATGCTGACCAAAATTTTTATTGATACCTATCCGGACATTCTGCGCATCACCAGCAAGAGCGGGTTCAGCTTCAACGGGACGTATTACAATAATACGAATCATCTGCTCAATACCATGGCGCCCTACGAGGGACTGGACGGCTTTAAGACCGGTACGATCGCGGAAGCCGGCTACTGCGTTACGACGACGGACGTGCGCAACGGACGAAGGGTGATCGCGGTTGTCATGAAATCCACCAGCGATGCCCAGCGCTTTGCGGATTCCCGCCAGCTTCTGGGTTACGGCTTTGAGCAGATTCGTCTGCGCGACGCATCCCGCGCTGCGACGGGCGTGAGCATTACCGTCCAGCCGGACAGTGTCCGCCCCTATCAGCCTGCATCGTTCCAAATGCAGCTCTCCGGCGTATCCGCGCCGTATAGCGCGAAAGCGCAGTGGTATGTCAACGGCGAAGCGGTGTCCGGCTATGGGAACGATAACTTCCAGGCCGCTGCAAATAAAACCAGTACGCTCAACTACACACTGCGCGAGCTGACCGGCGATACTTTGAACGTTTCCTTTGTGCTGACTATGCCGGACGGTACAGAGAAGCGCACCGAGACCACAGTCCCTGTCGAGCAGCGTCCGGTGGAATACACCGGCTCGCTCAATATCCAAAGCGCGGCTGTATATCCGGGGAAAACGCTTACGGTCACGGCTGATATCACAGGCGAAAACGGCATCAGCCGCGTGCAGCTCCCAGCAGGCTGGCAGCTTGACGGGGAGGATATCGCGGGTTATACCAATGCCAAATTCACCATCTTGAACGACACCGCACACAGTCAGTATCAAATGCGCATTCCCGCCGACGCCGCGCCCGGCGTACATACGCTCTCTTTCTATGTGGGCGGCGCGGACAGCACCGGCTCCAAACAGCTTGTCCTCTCGGCGGAAATTGAAATCGTTTCTCCGGACAGCTCCGAAGCGGATGCGAATCATCCGGAAACACCGGCACCTGACTCCGCTGAACAGGCTGCTTAACGCGGGATTTTGTATTGACAAACCCATAACAGAATGCTAATCTATAACTCGCAAGGGAGCTCCTGCAAGGGGCTGAGAGGAGGTTGTTAGCCTCGACCTTACCTGATTTGGATAATGCCAACGTAGGGAT